>JAZKTK010000062.1:0-17519 GCA_036625595.1 Haloarculaceae archaeon
CACCTGCAATCGTCAGATCCTGAACAATATCTTCTTGAGTTCCGTTGATATTCAGAACGATATCTTGCGTTCCCTGTAAGTCGCCAGTGTTCTGGATGGTAGCGTTGACTCGGAGAGTCTCTCCTTCAGCTACTGGACTGTTCGTATCGAGCGTGTCATAGAAGTCTTCACACACTCTAGTCGAGATTCTTACTGTTATAGAGATTTACTAGCTTAAAAACTCGTGCACTCGGTGCACGATATTCTAAGACACTTAGAGAGTACCTTTTCGTTTCCGAATTATGATTTCTCTCACTTGTTCAGCGTGATTTGACTCGGATTGAACGAATGCTGTGAGGATGGCCTCAACGATCTCGGAGCGGCTGGCTCCGAGATCGGCACACTCAGCGACCAGTTTGTCTACTTCTTGGACGATCTCTTCGTCAACAGCAACGCCAAATTTCTCTTTTGTCATTGTAGAACTCACTAAGAACGCCGTGCACCAAGTGTACGGCGTTTTCAGATCGTTAGAGCAACCATGGGAATCGTTCTATGACACGCTCGGACTGTTCGTATCATCAATAGTCACGTCGAAAAATGTTGCCGAGGCACTTCCGACTGTCACCGTCTGATTTCTCGTGGCTGACTTGCCGCCTTCGTCGGTCACGGTCAGCGTCACGTCGTAGGTACCAGCAGAGGAGTACGAGGTGCTGTTCTCTTCCCCGGTACCAGTTTCTCCGTCACCGAAGTCCCACTCGTACGACGAGATGTTGCCGTCGGGGTCGTCCGAGCGGTTCGCGTCGACAGTGATATCCAGCCCATTCTGTGACTCGACCCGGAAGTGTGCCTGCGGGGCCTGATTCAGATCCGACTCCACTGACTCGTTGACACCGACGAGGTCGATAGCGTCTATTTGCCACTCGTCGTCGGCTGTCGTCTCGCCCTGTCTGAACCGGAGGTCGAACCCGTTGTGACTCGCGTTGTCGACGCCGTCGAGGGTGACACGGCGGTACTGGTACCAATCGCCGTCGTTCTGTGAGGAGACGTTATCGATAGTCACCCACGAACCGTCGCTGGCTTTGTACTGCACACGCAGGTTCTCGCCCGACACCCAGTCGGCCCCGGAATCGGGTGTGTCAGCGTCATCACCACTTCCTCCCGGCTCTATCGCAACGTAGGACAGCGTTAGGCTGTCGTAGTTGCTGGTATCGAGCGTGTAATTCAGTTCAATAGCGCGGTCTCCCGCACTTGACCCACCGTTCCCGTTGATGTATGCGACTCTGGATCCTGCGACTGCTCCGCTAGTCTTGATACCCGCATCACCCTCGCCATTCGAGGTGTTGTAGTACCAGCCGTTCGAAACGAGTGCGTTTTCGTCGGCCTCGAAACTCTCGTACAACAGCCGGTCTGCGGTCACGGTCGTCTTGTCGCTCGCACCGCCGCTCGCGGCGTATATTTTCGTCACGCCGTCCTGGTGCCTGACGAGATTCGTCTCGTTTCGTCCGTCAGCGTCCGTCTCGCCTTCGGACGGCGTGAACGTGGCGTTCGATGGACTCCCGACGCCGTAATCGATGTCAGCCTGTGCGACCGGGTCGCCACCATCGGTCGTTCTGGCCTCTAGAAGTGTGCCCCCCGCTATCGAGTTTTGAACGTCGGGCTGATCCGACTCGTTGAGGGTCTGACTGACTGTCTGTGTCGAGAACGGCGGGCGGGTCCAGTCGATGTTGTAGGAACTCGCGCTTCCGTTCCCGCTGCCACTCTGTTGTATCGTCAGGTCGAACGTGACGTTCTCCGGTGTCGACTCGTTGAAATCCGAGCCGGGAGTACTCTTGAAACTGGCATTGACTGACGTTTCCCCACTTGTTCCCGTCGGTGCCGTATACGCAAACGTCGCTCGGCCGTCCTCGTCGGTGGTCTCCTCGCTGTCGACGCTCCCGCTCTCTGCCGTGGCGTTGACCTGAACACTGGAGACTGGGTTGTTGAACTCGTCGCGGACCTCCACTTCAAGCGTCGTGGATTGGCCCTCGGTCACTGTTGTCCCGTCACCGCTCGTTGTGACGAGATAGGCAGGGTCCCGCTCGCCGACGTTCGAACCGGTTCCTGCTCGTGCGGCCCGCAGTATGTAGTCGTTCTCTTCTAAGGGGATCGTCAGCAGACGAAACTCACCGCTGAGCGACTCGCTCGTGATGTTCTGTACGTCGACGTTGCCGCCGTTGTCGACGCTTTCGGCATCGAGTAACTCCTTCCACCGTTCCACGCTGATGCGCGTCGGTATCGAAATCGTCAGCTTGTCGTTCGAACTGTTCGTGATCTGTACGCTATTGCGAGAGGAACTTGCAGCTTGGATATCGAGCGAAACCGCTCCCAATCGCGATTCTGAGAGTGAACCGTTCAGTGCGATCAGGTTGATCCGGTCGCCATCGATGAGGTTCTGGCGAGCGATCGTCGTGTTCCCGCTACGAAATTCGTTGTACAACACGGTGTTGTCGTACACCGTCGTCGGCGGGTTATCGTAGACGTTGTAATTTGGCTTGTAGATCAGTACCCCCGACGAATAGTTGACTGGGTCACCGTCCCAGAAGTCGCCCGCATCGCCGGTTGCCGCCGCGTTCGCGAGACTAACGTTGATTGCCGGGTCTTCTGTCCCGATTGTGCGCAGCGAGCCACTGGGTGGGCCAGGATTTACGAACACCGCTCGGTCGGGATACCGCGTTCCCAGCTCAACGGAAACTGAGCGGCTCTCCCCACCGTCAGGCATCGAAACCAGTGTGTTCCGAACGTCTTGCATATCGTTCTGGACGGTTTGGCTGTGACTAAACTCGACACCGCGGTTCTGATCCGGAACGACGAACGCCTGATAGGTCGACAGGAGAATAATGAGTGTGCCGAAAAGAATGATTGCGCCAATCTGGATAGATTGCCCTCTCCTATCGCCCGTCAGGTCCATTAGGAAACTCTTACCCCCTGAATGGTTAAAAGTCTCCGGGCGACGGCCCGGCCCGCACTACTCGGCAGCGTCTTCTTCCTCGACGACTTCGGGGTCGCTCATCGCCGTCTGGAGGCTATCGAGTCCGTTGACCCACTCGGCAACGAAGCCAAATTCCAGTTCCTCGGCCATCTCCAGGTCCATCTCCGCGCCGTCGATGACGAGCGTGCCGGCCTGGACACAGTAGCCCAGGGCGGCATCCATATCTTCCTCTGCTTCGGCGTCGGCGGCTGCCTGGACGTACTCTTCGATTGTCCCTTCCTCGGCAGGGCCGCCCGCGATGTACTCTTCGGCCGCGTAGAAGACACACATCAGCGAGGTCTGGACGCCGTCGACGAGCATCGCCTTCTCTTCGTTCTCGAAGTCCAGTTCCGAGAGAACGATCTGTTCGATGTCATCGATTTCCGACAGTGCGCGCTCTTCGTCGAGCTCACCGTCGTCGTAGTCGGTAATTATCTTCGCCACAGCGATGGCGGTATCGT
Source organism: Haloarculaceae archaeon (assembly GCA_036625595.1). Classification (GTDB taxonomy): domain Archaea; phylum Halobacteriota; class Halobacteria; order Halobacteriales; family Haloarculaceae; genus Salinibaculum. Next base: position 3,448 of record JAZKTK010000062.1, read on the forward strand.
CCTGCAGATTCAGTAGCAGGCGCGCCGAATCTTCGTCTTCGGCGTCGATGTCTTCCTCTCGGATGCGTCCGAGCCAGTTCTGCCAGCGTTCCTCAGTGTAGTATTCCCCCGGGGGGTTGCTCATATACCTCCGTACGTGCCTCGGGGGTTATGACTTTCGACAACCGCACTTCGACCGTTCGCAGCGACAGGTCGTTGCTCACGGGCGCTACAGACGGTTCGTATTCTCGACTCGCTCACACCGTGTGCGCGCAGTACCGTCGCCAGTGCGCAACGACGCCACCGCGACTGGACTCCCACCGGCGGGCCCGTTTTCTCACATTCGTGAGTGTCGCGAGCGAAAGGGGGGAGGGGGGACTCGCAGCGAACTATCTAGCGGAGGTCGTTTGCCGGCCGAAACCCGCTGGTGAAGCGTATCGCAACTATACGACTGTATCTCATAATCGACTATCATTCATTCAGGAGCGAATTGCTTGTAACCGATTGAACGTCGCAATAACGGTTAATCCGGTAGGGTCGGCATACTCGAAGCGACGAGATAGATGTTCCGTGACAACCTCCCATCCCTGCACCCTGACCGCTTCGTCTCGACTACTTTCAACCGCATCGAACGGCTCGTACAGACTGTCGCGTTCTGGACGGCGACTATTCTCCCGGTTGGCTATCTGCCACTGCTGGCACTCGGCCCATCGCGTTTCGTGAGCCTCCCGATGCTGGGACAGATCGTCTCGATAAACGCTCTTGCGCTGTTGCTCGGCCACGGCTATCGGAACGAGTCTGAGGACTCCGAGGACGCCGATGGCGAATAATCACTCGTCGATATCGGCGTACAGCCGCGCCAGCCCGCACTCGGGGCACACGTACGTCTGGCTGTTGTAGCGCTGGTTCACACCGAGTCTTCCCAGTAACCCTTCTTTCGTCTCGTCGGAGACAAACTGGACATGGTATCCGCCGCCGGTCTGTATCGTCATCTCTTCCATCGTCACGCCACAATCCGGACAGCGCGGGTCAGTGACCATTCATCAGTCCTCCGTCAGCGTCGCCTCGGTGTCGATACCGTACACGCGGGCCGGCGTCTCGACGTGTGCGCGATACAGTGCATCCTCGTACCCGTTTTCGACCAGCCACTCGACGCGTTTGGGGACTGTCTTGGGTCCGAGCACCGCGCCGGGTCGGTCCGGGTCGTCGATGAAATCGGTCTCCATCAGGAACGGGTCCTCGCGCTGGCAAGCTTCCTCCAGTTCCTCTTTGTTCGAGAGGACGCTCGCAATCGGTCCCTCGACGTGACTCCCGGAGAAGTGCTTGACAACGCGCTCGCGCGGGAGCCCACAGTCTTCGGCCCACTCGGCCACCTCGGTGAAGTCATCCCCGCCCTCGGTGTGGAGCTGGACGGCACAGCCGACCTCTGCAGCGAGTTCGAAGGCGTGTCTCATCACGTCGTTGGAGGCCTTCCATACGTCTTCGTCGACGTCGTAGTGGGGTCGCCCGCTCTTGAGGGCGAGCGCTGGCCCGTCGGCGACGAACTCGGCGGCCACGTCCAGTCCAGTTTGCATCAGGTCGCGCGCTTCCGCGGGTGCGTACCCGCGGTCGACTAACTGAGAGATAAGCGCAGGATGAACCCCGAGCACGGGCCAGGCACGTCCCGAGAGAACGTCGCTGGCGCGTTCTGTGACATCGACGGTGATTTCGAACGTCTCGCGGAATCCGTCGGCGTTGTCAACGTCGCCGACGAGATGCCAGGACGGTTTGTTGAGTACGAGCAGGTGTGTCCCGCCCCGATTGGCGAAGTCTTTGGCGGCGTCGACACCCCGGCCGTTGACGGGGTCCAGATGGAGGTGATTGTCCAGGATTGGCTGGAACATACCGACGATTGCGGCCCGGCCGCGCAAAAACAGTTCGTCTCGTTACTCGTCCATCGTCACGGCGTGCTGGGCGGCGTTGCGGAGCGCGTCCGACCGGCCGTACGAACCGGGTGCGAGTGCGACAGTCCGCAATCCCTCTTCGGCCGCTCGCTCGACGACGGGCTTGAAGTCGGCGTCGCGGGACGCAATCACGAGCACGTCGATAGTCTGTTCCGTCGCGGCTGCCGTCGCGTCTACAGCGAGTCGAACGTCCACGTCCCCGCTGGTGGTCACCACGTCGAAGCCGCGCGCTTCCGCAGCCTGAATGAGTTCTGGCGTCGCGTGCTCGTCTAGATAGAGCCGGGTCAGTGCGAGGGCACCCTCCGTTTCTGCGATAGCCCGCAACTCGTCGAGGTCGACGTCGAACTCCGCGCGGAGCACGTTCGGCCCGTCGACGAACAGCCCCACACGAGATGTCTCGTCACCGAAAAGTCCGCCGAGTAGTCCCATACTGACCCGTTCGCTACCCCGGGGTTTAGCGCTGACGACTGGCGTGCTCAGGGCTGTAGCCGCTCGATGTGATGGCGCCTGTGCGCTCGGTCAGCGCGGTCGAGCAACTGCTCGACACGGTCTTCGATTGGCGGGTGCGTCGAGAGCAGTCGCTGGAGGCCGTCGTCCTCGCTTTCGTCACCGTGAATGTACAATAGTGAGTGAATCCCTCGCTTGGGACTGGTCGCCCGGTGAATCTTCGACAGCGCCCGCGCGAGTGCGACGGGGTTCCCGGTCACGTTTGCGGCTCGACTATCTGCGGCGAACTCCCGCCGCCGAGAGTACGCCAGAAAGAGTAGCGTCCCGACACTGAGAACGAGACCCACCACGGTTTGGATGCTCTGCTTGATGAGGCCGGCCAGCCCCGGTCGCCTGTTCGCCGGGCGACCGAGAATCCATGCCATCGCCCGGTCGATACCGTGCAACAACAGGAGTAGTGGCAACAAAAACAGCGTCAGAACGCCGACGAGCGACCGCATCAGACTGACTGCCAGCGTCTGGACGAACGTATCGTAGCTCTCCATGTGCGCGAGTTCGTGCGCAAGAATCCCCTCCAGTTCGTCGATAGTCAACAGCGAGAGCAACGACTGGTCGAGCACGATAACTCCCTTCCGGGGGCCACCCAGCGAGAGCGCGTTCGGCACACCGAGGTTTGCGACGAGAATCGGCGGCTGGTCGACATCCATCTCCAGACTGAGCCGCTCGAGTCGCCGGTAGAGCGTCGGTGCCCGTCGTCTGGAAAGCTCGACGGCCTGTACAGTCGACAACAGCCGCTGTGTCCCAACGCGGTAGCTCAGGTAGGCCACGGTGACGGTAAAGACACCGACTGCGACCAGTCCGGTCACCAGGTCCGGTGGCTCGGCAATCAGCCACGTCAACAGGAGATAGCCGCCGAGTGCAGCCGCTGCGTAGACAGTAAACACCGCCACGCCGACCAACACCATGAACAACCGAATCCAGAGACGACGCATACGTTGTGTTGGTGTACGTGGTGGAAACGCCTGCCGGTCAGTCTCTCTGCTCTGCCGGTTCACGACTCCCGCCTAACTGGCTCTCGGCGCCGGTAATTGCCCGCGCTGCGACGTAACTGACCAGAAGGACGCCCCCGATTAGTGCCAGGTGCATCGCGAGAAGTGGCTCCCCACCCGAACCCGGTGCGAGGAGGCTGAACGCGACGAGAAGTGCGCCCATGATGAAAATCGGAACTGCGTTGACGAACAAATCTGAGAGTGTCTGCCTGTCGAACACGCCAGCGCGAGCCGAGTCTGTCTTCTCACCTGCCGGCTCACTGACCTGCTGGTCGCTCTCTTCGGGCATCTACTGCGAGGTTGTGTCGCCACTCGTGTAATTGTTATCACCACCGCCCGCACACGTCCGCTCGTTCAGCGCCCACTCCCGAAATCACACCCGTACGGGTATCATACTCATGACCTTCCCGGACCTATGAATGGCATGCAATCGATAGTACCTGCATTCATCGGCGGTGTCGGCGGACCAGAGATGCTCATCGTCCTCGGTATCGCAATCTTGCTATTCGGCGCGAACAAACTACCAGAGCTAGCAAACTCCTCGGGCAAAGCCCTGGGAGAGTTCAAGAAGGGACAACAGGAGATTGAAGAAGAACTCCGAGAGGCGGCTCGCGCCGAGTCAGCCAGCGAGGAACCGCAGAAAGAGTCGGCCTGAATCGGTCTTGTAGCACGGTTTTAATTTCCTTGCTGAGCTGGGGCTCCACGCGCTGTCGGTGTACACAAAAAGAGTAGCGGTCAGTTTGTCTCATCCGGGAAGTCTGCCTCTTCAACGGCTTCGAGCGGCGGAAGTCCCGCGTCCGGTGGGAGGTTCGTTCCCCCGATGAGCATCTGCCGGTCGCGGATCGTATGATAGGCGGCGATGATAGTGAACGCGAGCGCGACACCGAGAGCGTACCCGAAGCCGCCAACAACGTTGAACGGTGCGATGCCCAGCGCGGCCACGGTCACGAGTGCTGTCAGCACCCCGCCGAGTCCGAGATAGAACTGACTCCACGGAAGGTCGTTTTTGTCGACGATGTCGAGGTAGATGTCGAACTGACTGATGTGGTCCGTGAGTTCGACGACACCACGGTTGCGGTCGTAGTCTACGACGTCGAGTGAGTCCATCTTCGGCAGGTGTGTCTGGTGCAACGCGGTGTAGAGGCGCTTGCGTTCTTTCGGCGTGACCGCAGTCCGGTCCTTGCCCACCTCCCACGCCGCCAGCTGCTCGGACAGGTCACGAATCGAGACCGGTGCGTCGAGCTGGCGGAGGTAGTGCAGCGTGTAGCGCCGTCGCCGGTTTGCCAGTGTCTGGAAAACAGTATCTGTCGAGAGTGACGAATTCTCGGCTCCCAGCGTACCCCCCTCGTCGACCCGAAGCAGTGATCTCATAGGACATTACCTATCATCTAATCACCATCTGCGTGTAAATAGTTATCTATTCCCCCACATGTGCTCTTTCGCCAATCAGATGACTGCTGACTGTCACAATTGAGATGGGTTCGCCGGATTTCAACCGAGATGGGTCTTGAATCGGGAAAACGTAAGAAACGATTTAGTCACTTCGTTCGCTCGCATCGCAAGCGCCGCGCTCTTCTATTCAGATAATTACATTTTATGCGGCAAGTCACAGGCGGCGAGCAATCGCGTTGCGGAGGGTCGCAAGACTGTCGGTCACACCCCGGTACAGCTGGTAGACGGTCGACAGTGCGAACAATGCCAGCGTCCCACTGGCGAACAACAGCGGGTCGACCGCAGCAACGATGGGAAGGTTGGCGTGAGCAGCGACGACGAGAAACAGTCCGCCGATACCCAGGCCGCGATAGTACTCACCCCACGTGATACCTGCGGGCGTGACGGTGTCCATATAACGCCGGAGGTATCGACCGTCCGGCGAGGAACGGACGAGTTTGCGGTCGGGGTCGTATTCTACGAGGCCGAACTCGGCCAGTTTGGGGAGGTGTGTCTGGTGGAGCGCGTTGTAGACACTCTCGCGGAGCGGCCGTGGTGCTGGATTCGTTCCCGACTCCGCACTGGCAATCTCCTCGGAGAGTTCCCGAAGTGTCAGCTCTGCTGGCGCCTGCCAGAGTTGTGTCAGCGCTTCTCGCCGTCGCGTGTTGCTGAGCAAATGGTAGATGTCGGACTCGGTGAGCGACGCTTTTTGAAACATGAATCGTCCCCTTCGTGAGGACACGCGTGAATCTCGCATACGTATAGAGAACGTACCACTTCTGTACAGCTCTCCTACCGAATTAGTAACGTGTTCGAGCCAGTGTAGTATCGTGTCCGTACGCTCGGTTCGAGACCGGTATGGGTGTCATACGCTGCGGGCAAATTCTGGTACGAGTTTCGTATAAAATGGCATTTGAGGCGCTGAAACGGCTGAATCAGTGCATAAGTAAGACCCATTCAATCCTGGGGTAAGGTATCCCGGGCGGCCCGACCCAGACTGGGTGGCTGGCGCGGGACTCCAATACCCATGACCGACGACAAACCACAACTCTACAATCTGTCGCGCCGAAAAATGCTCGCTGGCCTCGGAGCCGTTGGCCTCGCCTCTACAGGCGCGGGTCTCGGTACCTCTGCGTACTTCAGTGACCGCGAAGCGTTCACGAACAACACACTGACTGCCGGTTCGCTCGACCTCCGCGTGGTCTACGACACCTCCTACGACAGTGGCGGCGCTGTCGAGAACATGGCGGACTCTGCCATGGGGACCCAGGATGGCGAGCCCGCGGGCATGTTCTACGACCTGCAAGACGTGAAACCGGGCGACTCCGGGCACGTCAAGTTCTGTTTCGAGATCGTCGACAACCCATCGTACATGTGGGCGTGCGGTGACCTCACGCAAAGCGAGAACGGCCTCACCGAGCCCGAGGCGGAAGTCGACGACACGCCCGACCTCGGTGAACTCGCCGAGAACATCGACGCGCGCCTCGTCTACTGCGAGGAAGACGACGAAGAAATCATCGAGGGCGAAGAAATCGCCTCGGGCACGATGGTCGACATCTTCGCCGCGCTCGCGACCGGCGTCCCGTTCGACGGCGACGGTACCGCCGGCCTCGAACCCGGCGAACAATCCCCTTACGACGAGGAAGTCGTCGTCGAGGAGGGTGCTGACTTCATCACTGGCCCGTGCGTGTGCCTGTTCTGGGAAATCCCGACCTCCGTCGGCAACATCATCCAGAGCGACTCCATGACGATGGACTTCGAGTTCCACGCCGTCCAGAGCCGCCACAACGACGGCAGCGCGAACCCCTGCACCCCGACTATCACGACCCGTACGGGTGAGGGATTCGCCAAGCAACAGGAGTTCGAAACCGAGCAGGAGACCTCCTTCGCCCGCGGTCGCTACGGGAACAACGGCCCCTCTGGCTCCTGGGAAGTCGCTGTCGGCCCGGATGTCGGCAGTGCCGACACGGACAATTACGTCTGGACGCCCGGCCAACAGGTTCCGTTCAGCTACGAATACGACGGCTCCGGCAACGCTTCGTTCACCCTCGACGGCGTGAACGTCGCCAGTGGCATTCCCGCCCCAAGCGGCAAACTCGCCATCACGACGAAAGCCGACGAGGCCACCGCCGCTGTCGCAAACCTCGCGCTCGAACTCGACGGTGTCCCCGTGACGCTCAACGGACCGGACGCAATCAGCGCCAGCAACGACGGCTCCGGCCGCGAGGTCACCTACCTCGTCTTCGACACTGACGCCGCAGATGTCGCGAACGCCTTCGAAATCAGCGGTGACGTCACCGTCGACGTTCAGGGCGACTACCCCGGCAGCGAAGAGGGCGTCGCCTTCGACATCAGCATCGAGTGAGACCACACCCCTCGTCTGGCCCGTCCGGACGTACTTAGATACCATAACAACATGAAAGAAGAACCACAGCTACACAACCTGACGCGGCGGAAAGTGCTGGCCGGCCTCGGAGCTGTCGGCCTCGCCTCTGCCGGTGCCGGTCTCGGCACCTCCGCGTACTTCAGCGACCGCGAAGCGTTCGCGGACAACACTCTCACCGCCGGGACGCTCGACCTCAAACTCGACTACAAATCGACCTATCTCGGCGGCCCCGGCCGCCTCGACGACGTCGTTTCGATGGGATATCCCGACGCCGAAGACCTCGGCGACGGCCGATACCTCCTCGACCAGGCACCCAGTCCCGCTGACATGCAGGAGTGGGAAGACCTCGTGACCGGCGAACAGTTCGACTTCTGTTCGCCAGAAGCCGACGAGTACCTCGTCAACGGCGACGGGATTCCGGTGTTCACACTCGAAGACGTGAAACCCGGCGACTCGGGTGAGGTGACTATCAGTCTCCACATCTGTGACAACCCAGCGTACCTCCAGCTGGTCGGTGAACTCACCGAAAACCTGGAGAACGGGCAAACAGACCCCGAAGAAGCAGCCGAGGGAGAAGACGCCGATGGACTCGGCGAACTCGCCGATGCCATCGAGGTCTGCGTCTGGTACGACGAGGACTGCGACAACGTCTACGAACCGACTGGCACGGGCCAGCAGAACGAACTGGAGGTCGCACTCGTCAGTGACGTCTCCGGCTCGATGTCCCAGGAAATCGGCGACCTGAAACTCGCCGCGAACAACTTCGTCGACAACCTCTCTAGCCCGGACGAGGCGGCCGCGGTCAGCTTCAACAGCTCTGCGTCCGTCGACCAGGAACTGACGACCAACTACCAGGCCGTCAAAGACGCCATCAACAACTACAGCGCTGGTGGCGGCACGGATATCGCCGCCGGTCTCGACGCCGGTCGGATCGAACTTCTCACCGGCACGAACGCGACAGCGGGCGCATCGAAGGTGCTCATCCTCCTCGGTGACGGTGGCAGTGCCGCAGGCCCTGCTATCACCGCCGCTAACACGGCCAAGAACGCCGGCATCCGCATTTTCACCATCGCGCTCGGCAGCGGCGCCGACACGCAACTGCTGGAGGCCATTGCTTCCAGCCCGGACGACGCATTCGTCGCCCCCGACGCAGCAGACCTCGATACGGTCTACGCTGAAATCGCACAGATTGTCCTCGACGGTGAGCAGAAGATTCTCTCGGGCACGATGTCCGACGTCTTCGCCGAACTATCCGACGGTATCCTCCTCGACGGAAACCGCCAGGAAGAGGGGGTCCAGCCATACCCGGGTGTGACGACCCAGTGTATCGGCTTCGAGTGGGAGCTGCCCTTCGAGGTCGGCAACGAAGTACAGACCGACTCCGTCGCCTTCGACATCGGTATCGAAGCTGAGCAGAGCCGCAACAACGACGCGCCGTTCGGTGAGCCACTGGACGGGAACTCTCCCGCCTGACACCGCCGCTTCGGCCGCTTTCGACCACCAAACATCCAACTCACAAATCCATGACTGACGACAAACAACTGTACAACCTGACGCGGCGGAAAGTGCTGGCCGGCCTCGGAGCTGTCGGCCTCGCCTCTGCCGGTGCCGGTCTCGGCACCTCCGCGTACTTCAGCGACCGCGAAGCGTTCGCGGACAACACCCTCGTTGCTGGCAAGCTCGACCTGCTGGTCGACTGGCAGCAACACTACACGTTCGACGGTGAAACGCAGTTCGTCAACGCGCACCCCGACCACGACGGTGACGGCGAACAGTCCATTCCCGCGGACAACGATGCGGGGCAGCTTCGCTACCGCGACTTTGCCGACCCGGACGACCCGGACAGCAACGGTGCGAACCTCGCTGTGTTGAACTGCGAGAACATCCCACCGCTCTCGGAAGCCGACTTCGGCGAAGACCCAATCACCGGCGACCCGATGGACTCACTCGTCCAACTGCGCGATGTCAAACCCGGGGATGCCGGTGAGATTACGTTCTCCCTGCACCTCTGTGACAACCCGGGCTACATCTGGATGCAGGCCGACAACGTCTCCGACAGTGACGGGGTTCGGACCGAACCCGAACTCGCCGTCGACGAGACGCCCGGTGGCGACCTCGCTCGGCAGATCGAGGCCACACTGTGGTACGATGCAGACTGTGACAACGTCCACGACGAGGAAACGCCGTCGGACATCATGCTCACGCTCGACTTCTCGGGCTCGATGCTGTACGACCAATTCGGCGGCGTCGTCAGCAGCGACGACATCACCGTCGACGGCACGACCTACGGCGAGACCACCAAAATCGACCTCGTCGAACTCGCCGCCCGTGAGTTCGTCGCTTACCTCGACGACCAGAACGCGGACGTGCAGGTCGGTATCGCGTACTTCGACGGCGAAGGCAGCGACGACACCGAACCGCGAACCGGCGTCCTTCAGTCTCTGACGACCGACCTCTCGGTCGTCGACGGTGCGCTCTCGGGACTGCGCCAGAAACTGGCGAACGTCGTCAGCGGCGGCCCCGGCTCGACGCCGTTCGACGGTGACGGCAACCCGGACCCGTCTGCCGGCTCCGGCATTGCTACCGGGACGTACATCGGTGAGGGTGTCGACGACGCACAGGACGAACTGGCCACGAACGGTCGCTCGGGCGTTCGTGCGGCAAACATCGTTCTCTCGGACGGTGAATCCTTCAACGGCACCGGGAGCACGCAGTTCACCTCGCCTCAGGACGCTGCGAGCGACGCCCGCTCGTCGTCCCCCGGCCCGGCGACTGACCTCTTCACCATCTCCGTCGGCAGTGCGAACGACAGCGTGTTGCAGCAGATGGCCGGTCCCGCCAGCAGCGCGGGGAACGACCCGCAGTTCTTCTACGACGTGGACGACCCGGTCGCCATCCCGACCGTCTTCGGGGTGCTGGCGAGCCAGTTCGTCCCGGAGAAGATAATCATGCAGGACACTCTCGACAACGTCCTCGCGGCGATGGCAGATGGCAACGGCATTCCACTAGACGGGAACGTCCTGACGCTGTACGATGAGTTCAACGACCCGGCGAACGACGCCGACAGAGAGGCGTTCCGCGGCAACGGGCTGATGTACTGCGTTGCACTGTCGTGGGAACTCCCCGCCAGCGTCGGCAACGACGCCCAGGGGGACAGCCTGGCCTTCGACCTCGGTTTCTACACCGAACAGGAACGCCACAACGACGGGAGTGGTCCGGCGGTGACCCCCTCGTGACGGACCAACTCGGACCGGATTCACTGCTCGTGGACCGGCTGTACGGGTAGCATACCGATTTCGACCTGGCTGGCAACCGCTCCATACCTATGCCGATTGCTGGTGTTGAGAGTACACAAACAGTTTCACACGGAGAGATACAAATGCAACTAACACGACGGGAACTGCTGGCCGGCATCGGGCTCGGAACGCTCGGTGTCGGAGGGGTCTCCCTCGGCCACAACCGGCCACCATATTCCCTCTATACGTACGCCGCTGACGGCGACCTCGACGACCGTCGGGTCCGCGTCGCCTGGTACGAACGGTACAACGGGGCCGTCCAGGAGACCCACGATGGGTCGGTGACACCCGACTTCGACGCAACACTCGACCCGGACGGCCCGCCCGCCTATCTCGAAGAGGCGACGTTCGTGACCGACACGACCGGGCCCGTCCTTTCAGTCGGGAACGTCCTTCCGGGCGATGCCGGCACCCTCGTCATCGGTCTCGAAGTCGTCGATAGCGACGATTTCATCGCCGAACCGCTGGACATCTGGGTACAGACCCGTCTGCGCGCCGATAGCGAAGGCTCCCTCACTGACCCCGAAATATCCGCTGGCGACGTGACGCCAGACAACGGTGAACTCGGCGACGAACTCTTCGTCGAACTCTGGCGCGACGGTGCGCCGCTGGGCTCCTGCAACGGCCGCAAGGACTTCACCGAGTCGCTGGAAGCCCCGGTAGTGGCCCGCTCACCGATGAGCGATGCCTTCGGCGCTACCAGCGACGTTGGCGACACCGACGGCCAGCGTGTCCTCCGTTCGCTCTCACCCGGACAGAGCCGCTGTATCGCACTCGCGTGGGACTTCCCAGTGAGTTCGGCGACCAACCGCTCACAGAACGACAGCGTCATCTTCGATTTGGTGTTTGTCGGCACGCCAGCGGATGCAACGAGTCCGTTCACCAGGGAGGTGTCGGAATGACGATGAGCCGCCGCCGCGTCCTCGCGGCCATCGCAGCAGCCGGCGGTGCCGGTGCACTCACCGGCAGCGGTGCCGGTGCGTTCTTGCGCGACGATATCGGCAGCTACGGCCGCTTCACGAGCGGTATCGTCGACGTCGTCGTCGATTACTGGCAGGACGCTACGAGCGATGAAATCGACCTCGCGAATCCCGACGGAACCGCAGACGGGCCTCGACTCGATATCCCAGTGAGCGCCCTCGAAGAGAACGCCAGCGGCGCGATGTTGCTCCGGATTTCGCTTCCACAGGACGAGGGACCCAACAATCCCGCGAGCGTCTGGCTTCGGACGGTCTGTCCCCCGCCAACGACGCTCGGTGAGTTCCTCACAGTGGCACTCTCCTACAGTGACGAGGCCGCTGGTTCCGGCCAGGTCATCGCCGACGGCTCGCTCCGCGACGTCGCCGACGCGCTCCGCGGTGGTGTCCGGCTGGACGGCGACCCGACGACTCCCGATGTGGACTGTCTCACCGACGACCTGTTCGTCGTCGTCGAGTACTCACTCGGCGAGTACATCGGCGACGAGACGACGACGTTGCAGGTCGATATCGCGGCGACCCAGTGTCGCCACGCCGACCCGACGGTGAACCCATTCGGGAATGCCACTCCCGACCCCTGTGACCCCGGCTACCGCTGTGACTGCTGCTGGGCCATCGGGAAAGTCGAGGTCGACGACCGCTTCGAGGCGGGCACGACCTACGACTTTACTGAAGGGCTTGCCGATTACGCAATCTCCGTCACCGATGTCGACGGCGACAGCGGTGTCGCCTTCGAACTGGTCGCTACCGACGACGCCCCTCTCTTGCCCCTCTGTGAGGTGCAGGTCAAGGGTGGGCCGCCGGACGAACGGTACACCCGAACTGACGGCGAATTCGGCTTCGAGACGAGTGTCCTCGACGGCACCTCGAACGGGCTCGTTTACGCGCCCGAGAACCCAAACAACGGGGGCCGCTACGCCATCAGCTACGTGCTGGTGAAAGTTTGCGTTCCCCGCTTGTCCGACGACACCTGCCCGGCGGATATCGTCGAGCCGGCACGTCGTATCGGCGACGATTCGTCGGGCGGCAGCCCGTCGTCTCCACCAGATGGCGACCCGCTGACGCCATCAGGTGGTGGCCAACCGTCCCCGCCGAATGATGGCAAGGGAGGGAAACAATGATGCCCGACAGCGTCCGGTCGAAGCCGTTCGGTCGCAGTGCCCTCACCGTCCTCGGGGTCGTCGTGCTCGTTGCACTCCTCGTCCCGTTCCTGGTGTTCGCCGTTCCACAGACTGTCGGTGCCGACCAGGGCTACGTCATCCTCTCGGGCAGCATGGAGCCCGCAGTCTCCCCCGGCGATGTCGTTATCGTCGACGCCTCGGCATCGGTCGCGGTTGGTGACATCATCACCTTCGACGACGGCAACGGCGTCCCGACGACCCACCGCGTGGTGGATATTGTCGACGGCCAGTACGTCACGATGGGTGATGCAAACCAGAACCCGGACAGCCAGCCCGTCTCGCCCGAGGCGGTCGTGGGTCGCGTGACTGTCATGATTCCGCTCATCGGGCACGTCATCCTCTGGGTGAACACCCCGACCGGCTACATCGGGCTCGTCATCCTCCCGCTGGTGCTGTTGGTCGCCAACGAACTGTACGCGTGGGCACGCGACCGCACGAACGAACCGGAACCGAAGCCCAAGCCCGCTATCCGACACGTCGACGACGCCGCTGCTGCGCGCCAGGCGGCGGAGAAAGAGGCTGCTGAACCCGCTCGCGAGACGGTCGCCGTCGCGGTGGCCGACCTCAAGTTGACCATGCTCGCAATGGGCGGGCTGGTCGCCTACGCGGCGTTCAACGTCTACGTCGAGGTTACGAGCGTCGGCGTCCCCGACCCCGTGTCGGTCGGCGCACTGACAGGCGGTCTCCTCGGGCTGTCCTTCGCCATCTGGGTGACGGTCGGTGCGCGGCGGGCTGCCCGCTCGGCGAATACCCGTTCGGGGCGCGGCGACTCTCCTCGGCGTGCGCTTGCTGCCGATGGCGGCGCGGAGGGAGACCGATGACCCGAACTGTCGTAGTGTTCGTGGCCGTGCTCGCTGTCTTCGCGGCGGCGACTGCTGGATTCGGCGGCTCTGTCAGTCTCCTCGCTGACGACGAACAACTGGACATCGAGTTCAGCGCCAGCGGCGGCACTGGCGGCTTCGAACTCGTCGAACCCGAACCGGAGCTGGCACAGTCTGAAGACTCCGGCACGCTCGACGGGCTGACAGCCAGCGCTGACCCGGCGGACGAGACGTCGAACGATTCGCCAGCAAACAACGGGACTGACGATACCGTCGACTCATCCGCTCCGGACGAAAACGCCACTGACGAGGTCGATGAAAACGCGACTGGTGAGTCCGCCACCGACGCGTCCGTCGCAGACGAGAACGTGACTGGCGATATCGGACCCAACACCACGGCCGCCAACTCGTCGGCTGACCAGAGCGTGAGTGACGCTCCGGTCATGGACGACAACGTCACCGCCGGTGACGACACTGTCCACACTGACGATACCAACGTGAGCAACGACGATGGTGACAGCATCTCCAATGGTTCGGAGACGAATGCGACGGACGGTTCGGA
>JAZKTK010000005.1:0-54185 GCA_036625595.1 Haloarculaceae archaeon
AGCCAGCCCGCCTCGCGTGCGACGATGTAGACTTCGTAGCAGAACACGAGGAACACGCCGACGATTCCGCCCCACAACAAGAGCCCGAAGAGGGTTGGTCCGATGGCCGTCATCAGTCCGACACCTCCGGGCCGCCGTCGACGGCGGGGTCGTCCAGCCGACTCGTCTCTCCCGAAAGCGCATCGAGGTCCTGTTCGGTGTTCGAAAGCCACGAGGCGAGCAGTGTCAGTGCTGTCGAGACGAGGAAGGCACCCGCAAAGGAGGTGAGATACAGCGGGTCGGCCGCCGGCAGCAGGTCACCGACGACCGGGATGGCAGTGATATAGCCACGGAAGTCGGGGAAGTACGCTAGCCCCACGGCTAGCCCGACGACGCTACTGACGAGCGCACCGGGACCGGTCAGTCCCCGCGAGTAGAGGCCGTAGACGAGCGGGAAGGCCACGGCCGCACCCAGCAAATCAGCCAGGAAAAAGAGCCTGAGGACGCTCTGTGCGCGGAGGCTGACGTAGATGGCGGCGACGGCGACCACGACCGTCAGGCTCCGGGCACCCAGCCGGAGTGTGCGGTCGTCGGGGTCCGACAGCAGGCGCGGCAGGTCCGCAGTGACGATGCTCGACAGCGCGTTGAACAGGGTGTCGACGGAACTCATCACGAGCAAGAGCGCCAGCAGGACGACCGCGAGGACGACCCACTCGGGAAACGCCGCGTCGAGCAACAGGAACAGGGAGATGTCGGCGTTGTACTCCGGACCGAGCGCCGTGACGACTTCGGTCTGGCCGACGGCGACAATACCGAAGAGGGCAGCGACGAACACGATGAGACTGTTGGCCACGGTCGCGTTCCGGAAGCCACGACGGACCGTCTCGCTGTCTTTCCCGGCGTAGATGCGCTGCCACCAGGTCTGGTTGATGAGTTCCGCACCGAGGATGGCGAAGGCGAGTGCCACGCCAAACTGCAGGCCGGCGGCAAAGCCGGGGTCGAGCAGTGCGGGATTTGCGGCCGTGATACCAGCGTGGATGGCGCCGCTGCCGCCGAGTGCCACGACCGCGCCGCCGAAGGCGACGGCGAGCAGCGGGAGCACGAGTAGCGCCTGGATGGTGTCCGTGAAGATGCTTGCCCGGAGGCCACCGTACCCGGTGTACAGCAACACGAAGCCGCCAACGAGGACGGCCGTCTGCCACTGGGGGACGCCGGCGACCAGCGAGAGTGCGCCAGCGATGCCGGTCAGTTCGGCCGCGAGAAAGACGAACATGTAGAGGGCGCTCACGAGAAGGACAAAGGCGTACATCGCGTCGCCGTAGCGGGCGTGAGCGTACTCGGTCAACGAGTGGCCATCGGGGACGAGTTCCCGGATGCGCGGGCCGAGTTTGGAGTACGCGAACATCGGGGCGGCCTCGCCGATGGCGTAGCCGACGACGGCGGCGATACCGAATCCGGCACCTGCCTCGGGTGCCGAAAAGAGTATCCACACGCCCATCACGGAAGCGACGAGCGTTGCTGTCATCTGGCCGTTCCCCGCTGAATTGCGGGCCGTGATGAGGTCCTCGACCGACTGGACCGACCCCCGCGAGTACCAGACGCCGAGGCCGGTAAACACCACGAGCGTCACGACAGTCAGCCCCAGCGCGACGGCGGTACTTACCACGTCTCACCACCTCCCGATGCCGGAGTATCGGGGTCGTACGCGGCATCGAAGAACGCCACTTCGAGTTCGACGGTCCGGCGGAAGAGCCGCTCCAGTCGTGCTTGCCGGCGCGACGACACTGCTGACCCCTCGCGGTCCAGTTCCGCTCGGAGCCACCCGACGAAGTCCTCGAACTCGTCGTTCGCGTGGAGGTCGACCCACTCCGCAAGGTAGAACCGGTTGGGTCGCTGTTCGGGTTCGGGCGTCGCCCACGACAGGTATATCCACTCTGCGGGGACGAGAACTGCGAGCGTCTCGGCGTACCCGCCCTCGCCCGCGGCGCGGACGAGCAGGTCTTCGAACGCCCGCGTCGTCGGCGTCCGGTCGGGGTCGGTGTACGTCGTCTCGTCGACCCCGAGTGCGTCGAACGACCGCTCGAAGTAGTCGTTCTCGTCGGCAGTCAACACGCCGAGAAAGTCCGAGAGCCGTGATTTTGCGTCCATCGTGGGTGCGTCACCGACGGCATGGCCGAACAGTCCGACCAGCGTTTCGAGAAAGGCGTAGTCCTGAATCAGATACCGTCGGAACACGTCGTCGGCCAGCGCATCCGCCCGCAGTTCTCCGGTGAATCGATGCCCCGTCGCCTCGGTCCACGACGGTTCGGCACGCGCTCGGACCCAGTCAGTAAACCGTGCCTCCCTCTGCTCTGAGGCGTACAGCGCGTAGGAGTCTGGCACGTCTCCCGCTTCCGTACCTGCGCCGTCGTCGCTCATATTGGCCACCCCTGCTGATTCCAGGCGGCGTCCCAGAACAGGTACTCGTACCTGGCAGAAGTCCGGAACCGCTCCTGGTAGCGCTCTTTCTCTGTGGCTGTTGCGTCCGCTGCCACGTCGTTCATCAGGTCCTTGCACCACTCAGCGAGTTCGGTAAACTCCTCACCGGCGTACATCTCTATCCACTCCGCGTACCCCTCGTGGTCCGGTATTCCCTGTTCGGCGAGGCGCTTGCCGGTGACGTTGAACCCCCACATACAGGGGAGCAACGCGGCAACCAACTCGCCGAAGGTGTCCGTTGCCGCCGTGCGAACGAGAAAGTCGGTGTATCCCTGTGTCGTCGGCGACGGCGTAGTCGCCTCGAGTTCTGCCTCGGAGATACCGAAGTCGGCGGCGTACGCGCGGTGGAGGTCCATCTCGGTGTTGATAGTCGAGTCCAGCAACTCCGCGAACGTCCCCATTCGTTCGAGGTCCGGTGCGTTCGCCCCGCCGTAGGCGAACATGCGGGCGTACTCGATGAGGTAGACGTAGTCCTGCCGGACCCAGTATTTGAATGGCTCCTCGTCGAGCGTTCCCGCGCCCAACTGCTCGACCATCGGGTGGTCCAGAATGGCGTCCCAGAGCGGGTCGCCGATGGTTGCGAGGTCGTCTGTGAATGGCATATCGCTACTGTCTTGCTCGGGCCTATTAATGGTTGGTATAATCAAGTTATACTCTTGTTCTCCTCCGAACCACACCGGACGCTGTCGTGTCGCGTCCAACGGTTCGAAAGGGAATTACGCCGGCCCGCCGTGGTCCCGACAATGACACTGCTTTCGGCCGCCCGTGACGCACTCGCCACGGGACCGCTCTGTGACGCCTGTCTCGGCCGTCTCTTCGCCGACCGGAGTTTTGGACTGACCAACGTCGACCGCGGCCACAGTCTCCGCGTTGCCGTTTCACTCGAAGACGACGAGCCGTTCGAGGCCCCCGATGCCGAGTGCTGGGTCTGTGAAGGTGAATGCGCCCGCTACGACTGGTGGGCCGAAAACGCCGCTGCCGCGGTTCGAGGCTACGAATTCGCGACCTACCAGGTCGGCACTCGTGTGCCGCCGCTCATCGAGGAAAACGACCTGCTCCTCCGCGAGGAAGCGGGACTCGACGAGGAGGCTGGCGAACTTCTCAAATCCGAGTTCAACCGCGAGGTCGGCAAACGATTCGGCGCACTGACCGGCACCGAAGTCGACTTCGGCCGCCCCGATATCATGCTTCACTGTGACCTCACGACCGACGAGGTCGAGGTACAGGTCAACTCCGCGTTCGTCTACGGCCGCTACCGGAAGCTGAAGCGGGACATTCCCCAGACGAAGTGGCCCTGCCGGGACTGCAACGGGACCGGCCGCCAGCGCGACGAAATCTGCGATGGCTGTGACGGGACGGGGTATCGCTACGACGAGAGCGTCGAGCAACTGACCGCGCCAGTCGTCGAAGAAGCCATGGACGGCTCCGGTGTCACCTTCCACGGCGCTGGCCGCGAGGACGTCGACGCGCTGATGCTCGGCTCCGGTCGACCCTTCGTCATCGAAGTCGAGGACCCCCACGTCCGGGATATCGACACCGACCAGCTTCAGGCGGATATCAACGACTTCGCCGACGGCAAGGCTGAAGTCGAGGGGCTCCGCCTGGCGACTCACGAAATGGTCGAACGGGTCAAGGAACACGACGCCAGCAAAACGTACCGGATGGACGTTGCGCTCGACGAACCCGTCGACCAGGAGACGTTCGAGGCCGCACTCGAGGAACTCGACGGGGCGACCATCTACCAGGACACGCCCCAGCGCGTCGACCACCGACGCGCGAGCAAGACGCGCACGCGAGAGGTCTACAGTATCGACGGAACCCTCGACGGTGACACCGCTGAAATCGAGGTCCACGGCGAGGGCGGCCTCTACGTGAAGGAACTAATCAGCAGCGACGAGGGTCGGACCGAACCCAGTCTTGCCGGGCTGCTCGGTGTCGGTGCCGAAGTCACCGCGCTGGACGTGCTGGACGTGGAAGGTGAGGAGGAACCCTTCGCTGACGAGGACTTTTTCCGGGATGCGTAATCCGCCCGGATAGATACCTTCCGCTGTGGTCAGACACCCGGGGACTCTGTTTCAATACACGGGAAAATATTAGCATCTTCACGCCCGAGTATGATATACGAATGTCCAAATCCACAGACGAACGGGGGCGTATTTATCTCCCAAAAGACGTCCGCGAGCAGTTCGGCGAGGAGTATCGGATTGTTGAGCTTCCCACACATGTTGCTCTATTTCCCGTCGACGACGACCCACTCGAAGGTGCGCGGGATGCGGTCGGTGATGCGTTCCGGGACAGGACTGTCGACGAATTAAAAGACGGCGCGCGGGCGTCGATTAGCCGGGAGGTTGCCGACGAGATCGCACAACGTGGTGAATGAGGTGTGTACGTCGAAACCGACTTTCTTTTCGCATTGCTCAAAGATGACGACTGGTTGGCCGCTGAAGCCGAACAGACCCTCGTGAACCACGACGACATCCACACGTCGATTCTCTCGTACGCAGAACTACTGGTAGCGTTGTACGACCGAGATGAGAGCGAATACGCTGTTGAACCGGCACGGGCAGTGACAAATCTTCTTGAACTCGTCCCAATTCAGCCACAAACTCACGAAGACGCTGTCCTCGCCGCAGCGGCGTTTCTTGAGGAGAACGACCTCACTCCGTTTGACGCACTGCACGCGGGGATTGTCTCCCAGAGTCACGAGCGTGTGTTGTCAAGCGAACGGGATTACGATTCTCTTGGCGTGACCCGACTCCCGTTGGAACCTTCCGATGGTAAGCCCAGTGCCGACGAGTGAGAAGGGACCACCCGGCGAAACTCACTTGGCGTGGTAGCACATACCATGGATTGGTGATCCCCAATGTGTCACTTCCGTGAGTTCGAGTCCGCTCGCTGGGAAGAACTGGCCGAAGACGACGCGGACGAAGAGCCAGCCGAGGAGATGGACCTGCCAGAGATGGACGAGCCGGAAATCGAGATGCCGGAGTTCGAGGAGCCGGAGATTGCTGACGACTGACAGTCGTCAGACGACCAAGCACAATCGTTTTTTGCCGGGGGACGAACCGGGTAGCTATGCAACTCGGCGTCGACGAGGCGGGGAAGGGACCCGTACTGGGGTCGATGTTCGCCGCGGCGGTGCGTGCCGACCCCCAGAGTCTGCCCGACGACGTCGGCGACTCGAAGGACATCCCACCGGCACGCCGCGAGGAACTTGCGCTGGCTATCCACGACGTAGCTGACGCCGTTGCCGTCGCGGAGATTCCTGTCGAGCGCATCGACGACCCCGAGACCGATATGAACGCCCTGACCGTCGCCGCGCACGTCGAGGCACTCGCTGGCGTCGCCAGCGATGGTGACGACGGCTACGCCGACGCTGGCGACACCAACGCCGTCCGATTCGAACAGAACGTCGCCGACGGCATCTCCGCGGACGTAGACTTGCGTGCAGAACACGGTGCAGACGAAACCTACCCGATCGTCGGCGCCGCCTCCATCGTCGCCAAGGTAACCCGTGACGCCCACGTCGCCCGTCTCAGTGCCGAGTACGGCGACGTGGGGAGTGGCTATCCGAGCGACCCGGCAACTCGGGACTTTCTCCGAGAGTTCGTTGCCGATAACGACTGTCTGCCGGCGTGCGCGCGCAGTTCCTGGCAGACCAGCCAGGACGTGCTGGCGGCCGCAAATCAGGCCTCACTTTCTGATTTCTGAGTCTGCTGGCTATCGCGTCGCTGCGTGGCCAGCCGTCGCTCTGTCGAGACGACAAGATATTTATTCCTGGATAGTTACTCAGAACGTGAGTAACCAATGACGATACTCGTCACAGGCGGCGACGGCTATATCGGCTGGCCGACCGCCCTGCGCATCGCCGACCGGACCGACGAACGAGTGCTCGCTGTCGACAACTTCGCCCGCCGCGAGTGGGTCGAAGAGGTCGGCTCCGTGAGTGCGATTCCCGTCGCCAGCATCGAGGAGCGAATCGACGCGGCCGAGGAGACACTCGGGATTCGCAATCTCTCCTTTGCCGAGGGTGACCTCACCGAGAAATCCTTCGTCGACGAACTCCTGACGGTCCACGAACCGTCGGTCATCGTCCACACCGCAGCCCAGCCGTCCGCACCGTACTCCCAGATTAACGGCGAGCGGGCCAACTACACGCAGCACAACAACCTCCAGGCCACTCGGAACCTGCTGTGGGGACTCGACGACCACGGCCTCACCGACACCCACTTCATCGAGACGACGACGACCGGCGTCTACGGTGCGCCTGAGTTCCCCATCCCGGAGGGCGGTGCGGTCATGGAGAACGATGGCGAGCGCGACGAGGTCCCGTTCCCCAACGTGGGCGGTAGCTGGTATCACGCCACGAAGGGCTTCGACGCCCAGAACATGCGCCTGGCCAATACCCAGTTCGGCATCCCGATTTCGGACGTGCGCACGGCAATTACCTACGGTACAGAAACCGAGGAAACCCGCCAGGACGACCGGTTGAAGACCCGATTCGACTTCGACTACTACTTCGGAACGGTCGCCCACCGCTTCTGTGCCCAGGCCGTCGCGGGCTACCCGGTCACCGTCTACGGCAAGGGCGAACAGCGCAAACCGTTCATCTCGCTGGAAGACGCCGTCGAGGGACTGGCCCAGATTGCACTCACCGACACCGACGAGCGTCCGGATGACCTCACGGTGTACAACCAGGTCACCCGCGCTATCAGCATCGTCGAAGTCGCCGAGACGATTGCCGACACCGGCGACGCCTACGACCTCGACGTGGCCGTCGAGCACTTCGAGAACCCCCGCGATGAAGACGAAACCCACAAGATGGAAATCGAGAACGACCGCTACCACGAAGTCATCGGCGGGCAGGCACAGTCGTTCGAGGCGGCGATGGACGACGTGCTCGCGTCGCTGACCCGCTACGCGGACGTCATCGAAGCCCACGAAGACCGCTTCCTCCCGGGCGTGCTCGAAGACAGCGAGGAGTGAGGCGATGAACGTTCTCGTCACCGGTGCCTGTGGCTACATCGGGAGCGAACTCATCGCACAACTCCGCGACCGCGACGACGTCGACCGCATCGTCGCACTCGACAACCTGTCGTCGGGGTCGCCCCGCGTGTTCTTCGGGCAACTCGACGGCTCCATCGAGTTCCACCGCGGCGATGTTCGCGAGTACGGCGACGTCGAGAGTGTGATGCGGGACGTCGACACCGTGGTCCACCTCGCCGCGATTACCGGTGCAGCGAGTACCCACGACCGCCGCGAGGAGACCTTCGCTATCAACCTCGATGGGACTGAGAACGTCCTGAAGGCCGCCAGCAAACTCGGCGTCGAGAACGTCGTCTTCGCCTCCTCGTGTAACGTCTACGGGCGGGCAACGAGCACCGACATCGACGAGACGGTCGACCCCGACCCGATTAACCCCTACGCGGAGACGAAACTCCAGGCCGAGTCGCTCCTCTCGGAGTACTGTGCGGACGGAGAGATGACCGGGACCGCACTCCGGATGAGTACGAACTACGGCTACTCGCCAGGCGTCCGGTTCAATCTGGTTGTCAACTACTTCGTCTTTCGGGCGCTGACCGGTCGAGCACTGACCGTCTACGGCGACGGCTCGAACTGGCGGCCGTTCATCCACGTCGAAGACGCCGCTCGCGCCTACGCCGACGCCGCCTGCAATCCCGCCGAGTGGTCCCGGACCGTCTACAACGTCGGTGACACCGACGAGAACTACCGCGTCGCAGACGTTGCGGCTATCGTCCGCGAAGAGGTCGGCGACGTAGACATCACGTATCTCGAAGACGAACACCCCGGGCCGTCCTATCACGTCAACTTCGACCGCCTGGGAGAGACCAGTTTCGACCCGGCGTGGACGCTCCGTGAGGGCGTTCGCGACCTGGCACAGCGATTCAGAAGCGAAACCCATGACTGACACAACAGCGATATCGTCGCCCCACATTGCCATCACCGGCGCAGCGGGCTACATCGGCAGTCGCGTCGTTGCAGAACTACAGGAGACTCATCCCGACTGGGAGGTGACCGCGCTCGACAACTTCTATCTCGGTGACGTTCGCGCGATTGGCGATGTCGAGGTCCAGCACGTCGACATTCGGAATCGCGACCGACTGGAGAACGCACTCGACGGTGCCGACGTGGTGCTCCACCTCGCGGCCATCTCCGGCGTCGACGACTGCGAGGAGCAGGCCGACCTGGCCTACGAGGTCAACGTTCAGGGTACCGACAACGTCGCCTGGTTCTGCCGAAAGACTGGGACCGCCCTCGCGTTCCCGTTTTCGATGGCCGTGCTAGGTGACCCCCAGTCGTTCCCGATCACCGTCGACCACCCGCGCGACCCGATGAACTGGTACGGGCGGACGAAATATCTCAGCGAACGCAGCATCGAGACGTTCGCCGACGGCTCGTTCCCGGCCCACCAGTTCATGATTTCGAACCTCTACGGCCACCACACCGTCGACGGTCAGCGCATCTCGAAGGGGACGGTCATCAACTTCTTCGTCGACCGGGCACGCGCCGGCGAGACGCTCACGGTGTACGAACCTGGTACCCAGTCTCGAAATTTCGTCCACGTCGTCGACGTGGCCCGGGCGTTCGTCCGGAGCACAGAACGACTCGTCGAACAAGTTGGGGCCGGCGAAACCGGCGTCGAAAAGTACGAGATTGCGACCAACGAGGACCCGAGCGTCGAGGCGATGGCGGAACTTGTCGCCAACGTGGCGGCCGAACAGCGGGGTCAGCGGCCACCGGTCGACATCGTCGAGAACCCGCGCGGCAACGAGACCCTAGTCAGTGACTTCGATGTCGACTGGTCGCGTGCTCGCGAACAGTTGGGGTGGGAGCCGACCCGAACCGTCGAAGGGACTGTTATCGACCTGCTCGAAGCGTAGCGTTACGGATTGCTCGCTGCTTCTCAAGCTGCAAGACCGCTGGTGAGACGGTGACTACTCTGTCTCCTTAACATACTTTTGTGCCGCATAGAAGCCCGCTGCATAGATTCCAAACGAAAAGATGCCAATCGAAAAGATGCCGATAGCGAAGATACCAACAGAGAAGATTCCCGCGGCGAACACGCCCACGGAGAAGATGCCGGTCGAGAGGATACCAACGGTAAAATTCCCGGCAGCGAGGTACCCGACTGCGGATTCCCCTGCTGCGAGCACGTCGAATCCGGCCACTGTTTCGATTCCAGCCGTGACCAGGACGAGAGCCACGCCGAGAAGGGCGAGCACGACGACTCCAGTGACGTCTTCCCAGTCTCTGTCCATGTTCAATCATTTCTCAGATGACTGTTTTATAATACCTCGTTTTCTCGACACCTGAGAACGACTGATACCCCTCTGCTACCGCTGCTGCCAGTTGTACAGACTCGAGACAGCAAAAACGCGGCTGGTCAGTTACTGGTCCTCCTCGAGGAGGAGGTTCCGGAGCACGTCACCGTAGGCGGGCCGGGTGACGAGCACGCCGATGAGGACACCGACGATGGTGACGATGGCAAAGCCCTGGAGTTCGCCCAGCGAGAGGACCGCGAGCGGACTCATGGCGATGATGGTCGTCGCCGCGGCCGCGCCAATGACCCAGAACGCCTTGCGGAAGCGGTTCTGGAACACCCGCCCGGTCGCCACCTCACCGCTTTGTAATATTTCGTCGGCGATGATGACGAGATCGTCCACCCCCGTTCCAATGACGGCGATGAGGCCGGCGATGTGTGAGAGATTCAGCGCCAGGCCGACCGCCGAGGCAAAGCCAAGCAGGATGAACACCTCAGCGCCGGCAGTCAGCAACATCGGGATGGCGACGCGTGCCTCGCGGTAGCGGTAGAAGATGACGCCGCTGACGACCAGCCAGGCGATGAGGCCGGTCAGGAGCGCGAGCGGCTTGAACTGCTGTGCGAGGCTCGGTGCCAGATACAGCTCAGACTGGATGTCGAGTTCGGTCGGCAGTGCACCGGATTCGAGGTTGAGTTTGATCTCCTGCGCGTCAGAGAGGTTGTTCGTGGTGATGCTGAACTGCGGGCGGTTGATGAACTCCTCGCGGTTCTCCAGTGTCGTCGCGAGGTTCTGTGTCATCGTCGCTGCGGACTGCCGCTCGCCGTCAACGACGGTGTAGAGACACCAGCCGGGGTCTTCAGGGGACTGTCGCCATCGGCAGTTCCCGATACCCTCGTTGGTGAAGCCGTTCTCGACCATCACCCGCTGGAAGTTCCCGGCGGCGTCCTCGGTCATCGTGACGCCGACAGAGGGTCGTCCCTCCTGGCTCTCTCGCACCGGCGAGATGCCGGTGAAGTCACCCTGCGTCAGCACGGAGACGTTCCGGTACTCGGTGCCGTTCTCGGTCTGGACGGGGAAGCCCGCGACGACTTCGACCCGGCCCGGCTCGCCGATGAGGTCCTTCACTTCAGACCGGGTCGCGCCCGGCACTTCGATGACCAGGAAGTCCTCTCCGGTCGCCGCCTGGACGGTCGAGGCGTCGCCACCAGTCAGTCCGCCCTGGTTGATTCGCCTGTCGAGGACGCTCTCTGCAGTGTCGAACGTCGAACTCGTCACGCCGTTGCGAATCTGGTCCGTGGACACGTCGAGTCCTGCCTCACCGAGTGCGTCCGCGAACTCCTGTTGGGTGACATTGTCGTCGAACACTTCGATGGTATCCGACTGCTGGCGAACGTTCACGTCGATGGCATCGACGCCGAGTTCGCTCGAGACGGTCTGCCGGATGGCACGCTCGTCGGTCTGACTGTCGGCGATACCGACGTTCTCGGCCGTCAGCCCGACCAGTTGTGCCCGGAGTCGCGTCCCGCCGGAGAGTTCGAGTCCGAACTGTAGGTTCGTTATCCCGTCGTCGTTGCTGACCTGCGTGCCGTTTCCAATGGTACTGTTGTTGTCGGTCGCTGCGGCACCGGCGTCACCCGTCGGTGCGAACAGCGCGATACCGCTCAGGACGATGAGTACGACCAGCGCGACGATACGCCAGTTCTCTCGAATCTCCATCACCACTCACCCCCCATCATTTCGCGACTCCCTCGTACTTGTAGTAGCGAAGCAAACTCATGTTCAACATGTAGGTGTTCAGCAGGTCGGCAGTCAGGCCGAAGACGAGAATCAACCCGATTTCGGGGAGGAGCGGAATCCCGAAAAAGGTCGCGACGATCGTCATCACGATCATCGCTGAGATAGACGTGAGCGTCATCGTTATCCCGGTCCGCATGGCTCGGTAGGCACTCTCGTAGAACCCACCACGCCGCCGCAGGACGTGGTTGTTCAACAGAATATCGGAGTCCACTGAGTAACCGATGAGCATCAGCAGTGCGGCCACCGACCCGAGCGTCAGCGGGATGTCGAGGATGTTCATCAGCGCAATTGGAATCACGATGTCCGAGAACGCAGAGACGACGACGGCAATCGAAGGGATGAACGTCCGGAAGAGAACGAACACGAGCGCGCTCATCCCGGCGAACGCGACGACCAACCCGAGCAGTGCTTGTTGCTGGGAGTTGGCCCCGAAGGTCGCCGACCGCTGTTGTACCTGCTCTATCTCGTATCCTGCCTCTTCGGCGGTGCTCTCGATGTTCGCAGTGTCCTCTGCCTGCGTGGTGAGGATGTACGTTCCACCGCCAGCCGCCGACTGGATGGATTCGAACTCCGTCCCACTGAACGTCTCTCTGACCTGAGTGATGTCGTCGTTCGCAGTAAAGCGAACCTCGGTCCCGCCAGTGAAAGCGATTCCGAGGTCGACCGGCACGCCAAACATAACGTACCAGACGGCGATAACGAGCAGTGCAAGGCCGAGTATCGCCAGCGGCACTATCGCGAGCTGGCGATTCGAGTACTGCTCGTAATCGATGTCCGATACCTCGAAGTCCATGCGCGGTGGTGTGAGAGCGGCCGGAATAAGCCTTCCCTTTGACGGTTGGCAGGGACGCGCGTCGCTGCCGGCGTCTGACGCTGTTCGCCGTTAGTCTCGATTACGGACCCACTGGGCAACCTGGCGGCTGAATGCGTCGTACACTGTCAGTTCGGTCTGCAACATTTCGTATACTTCTCCGTAATCGATCCTGCCGTACTCGTGAGCTAGCACGTTCCGAAATCCGACAGCAGCAACCAGTGTCTGCATCGTTTCCTCGTCGAGTACTCCCTGTTCTTGAAGTACGCGAACCGCCCCTTTCGATCCGTTGCCTTCGTAGTCGAAGTCCCGTGTCGCAATATGTTGAGCGAGGTCAGCGCACGCCTGAATCGCGTTCTCGAACATCCGTTCGACAGCTCGTTGCTCGGTCGTGTCGTTCAGAAACTCTTCGCGGGAAACTGACTGCTGTTTGGCTATCAGCTCGCCATAGTACTGCTCGATTTGTTCGAGTTTCGTTGCAACGACCCGGTCGTCAACCATGCAGTCCGTCCTCTGCGATGCGGTCGATGACATCACGCTGTCGCCGGCGAATGTCCTCTCGTTGGTCTTCGAACGTCGCTTCGATATCGGTCCTGTACTCGTGGAACGCCTGCTCGTCACCACACAGGAACTTGCCGGTGACGGCGTCGTGGGCAACATCGAGCGGCAACTTCTCGATGTCAGAGATGTCGACGAACGGTGCGTCCGCCTGCTGAAGGTCACCTGCGAGGAAACACCGCTTTCGAAACCGTTCGTGCGACGAGAGGTTCTCGCAAAACTTGACCGCGATATCCAGGTCAGACGACGACCGCACGTTGTCCGCCATTTGTGACCCGAACATCACCGCGAATTCGATATCTGGGTCGCGGCAAAGTGACACCTCGAGGGCAGCGAACACCTGTGAATCCCCATCAGCCGCGTCCATATCCGAACCAACGGCACATCGTCACAAAAGAATTCTGCTGCCCGTAGTCACTCAATCCGGCAAGTACCGAACGCTGACGACACCGTCTGCCGCCCGCACTTCCACGCGGGCCACCCCGAGTGTCGCCGCCTGGGTCAGCGTCGTCTCGTCGGCCAGCACGTCGGCGACGGCCTGTTCGGTCTCGTCACTCGGGACGGTGATGATGTGCAACTCGCCTTCACCAGCCCGCTCTCGCCTGGTCATCTCGCCGACTGGCTGCTCGTTCGCGATTTCGCGGGCCTGCTTCGTCGGCGGTTCGGGGCTCTCCTCGACCGGAACTGCCCGCTGTGAGACGACTTCCTCGACGCTCCAGGTCACCTCCATCGGTGGCTCCGGCGTCACTGTCGCTTCCACTATCTCGCCCTCCCTCAGGTCCGGGTTCGTCGAGAGCGTGAGAACTTGCCCGTCGGCAACGTCGCGGAGGACGGCCGAGGACTCGTCGGCGCTTGTCACGAGAAAGGTTCCCTGCTTCGGCCCGTCAGTCATGGACCGACGTACGTCGGGTCCGGCTTTGTGGGTTTCGGCTGGCAGTCTCGACCGGTCTGGGCTATCGGTAGCGGCGGTGGAGCAGATATCCGACACCGAGCGCCAGCAGTGGTGGGACCGCGCCCGCGACGGCCGGGAGGTCGTAGAGCAGTTCGACGACGGGAGCCAGTGCGCCGCTGGGGTCGTCCCGGAGTTCCGGCGGCGCGCTGATGACCAGCGTGACGTACAGTGAAAACGCAAAGAGGTAGCCACCAGCGGCGAGCGCGCGGTCGTACTCGACGGTCGACCTGGTCCGGCGGTGCCGGCGGGCAACGAGAACGACTGGGCCGACGAGGGGAACGACAAGCAACGCGCCGACGACGACCACAAAGGAGCGGACGAAGGTGAACGTCCCGCCGCCCGCACCGAGCGTACTGGCGACTGTGGTGACGAACGCGAACGTGAAGACCAGCGCGACCAGCCCCGCCAGCAGGCCGCCGAGGACGACGTAACTGCGCAGGAGCCGCGACTCGCTGTGACGATAGGCGTAGGGGAAGGTGCCGAAGATGCCGCTGTACTCGTCGCCGTCGTCTTCGGGTGCCGAGTCCGTCCCCGCTGCCTTTGCCGGGCTGGCGCCTGCCTCACCGTCGCTCATTGGTTGAAGCTTGGTCGGCGAGAGGAAAAGCGGCGTGGTCCGGCTCTGCGCGGCGGTGTGACGGTACTGACGTTCGCTCTGGCAGTCGTGAGACCTAATGCGGCCGGCGGCGAGCACTCGTCTATGCAGGTAGATATCGGAAACGCGCTCGCGTCGGTGGCCGACCCCGGCGTCGGCGCGGACGCTCTCGACGCACTCGACGACCGGGTTGCCACCGCTCACGACCGTATCGCCAGCGGCATGGCCGACGGCGACTTCGGCTACGCCTCGCTGAATCTCCCCGAGCGGACCGACGCCGCTGCAATCGAGTCGGCGGTCGAACCACTCGCCGACAGCGACGCTGTCCTCACCGTCGGCATCGGCGGCAGCGCGCTCGGTGCGGCGACCGTCTCCACCGCACTCGGCCCAAGCGACACGACACACCGCGTGCTGGACAACGTCGACCCCGAGGCAGCCACCGAAATCCTCGATGACCTGCCGCTCGACTCGACGGCGGTCAACGTCGTTTCTCGCTCTGGCACCACAGCCGAGACGCTCTCGAACTTCCTCGTCGTCCGCGATGCGATGGAACAGGCGGGCGTCGACTGGACCGACCAGACCATCGTGACGACCGGTGAGGCGGGACCACTCCGTGCACTCGCCGAGGAACACGACCTGCCAGCACTGGACGTGCCCGACGGCGTACCCGGTCGCTTCTCGGCGCTCTCCGCCGTCGGACTCGTGCCGGCGGCGATTCAGGGTCACGACATCGAAGCAGTTCTCTCCGGTGGCCAGGCGGCGATGGACTCACTCTCCGGTTCGCTGTACGACTGTCCCGCGTACGCCTACGGTGCGCTCGCGTACGCACTCGACCAGCGCGGCGCGTCGGTCAACGCCGTGATGCCCTACGCCGAGCGACTCGAACCCTTCGCGGAGTGGTTCGCACAGCTGTGGGCCGAGAGCCTCGGCAAGGACGGACTCGGGCAGACGCCCGCCCGCGCGCTCGGCGCGACCGACCAGCACTCCCAACTGCAACTGTATCGTGCCGGCCCGCGCGACAAGCTGGTCACGCTCGTCCGTGCGAGCGAGCGCACCGACCGCGAGATTCCCGAGACAGACGTTTCGGATCTGGCGTATCTCGGGGGGGCTGGACTGGGCGAGTTGCTCGACGCCGAGTTCGAGGCGACCGAGGCGAGCCTGGCTGCGGCCGGCCGGCCGAATGTCCGTCTCGAACTCGACCGACTCGACGCCGACGGTATCGGCGAACTGCTCTACGCGATGGAGGCCGCGTGCGTTCTCGCGGGCGAACTCTACGGCATCGAGACGTTCAATCAGCCCGCCGTCGAGTGGGGAAAAAACGCCGCGCGCGGACTGCTCGGTGCCGACGGGGAGTTCCCGGAAGCCGACGCTGTCGCCGAGAAAGAACGCCTCGTCGTCGAGTAGTGCCTTCCGCGTCACGTATTGCACTCGTCGAGTCGCGGACTCGTCGCCGAGACACCCCGAACGGTGCCACTTTAGTTTCTGCCGCCGCTACCGTCGGTAATGGCAGATGACTCCGCTGGTCTCGGTCGTGAGCCCGCGCGACCGACCGCTCTCCTTCGACCGGTTGCGCCGACTATCGGGACCGTTGTGGCGGGGCTGATGCTCGCTGTCCTGTTCGTTCCCGGAACTGGAACCGACGCGACGGTCCAGTCGCTTCCGCTTGCGACGCTTGGACGAGGGGCCGCCGCGCTTGCGCTCGTTGCATTCGTTCTCGCACGCCGTGTCGACGCACCCGAACGGGCGGTCGGAGCCATCGCTATTCTCGCTGGACTGGTCGTCGCCAGTGCCGACCTGCTGACCCTCTTTGGCGAACTGAACGTCTGGCGGCAACCTGCCGGACTCCCACTCGCGACCGCTGGCGCGATACCCGTTGTCGGGATGGGCACCGCGATGGTGCTGTCGCTCTCGGACCGTCGGGTGTTCACCGTCACGAAGGCGATCTCGCTGATGACGGCTGTCGGTGGGCTGGGCTTTTTCGTCAGCATCGTCGGTGGCAACCTCCTCGTGCTTCCGTTCGTTGCGATTCTCGACACGACGGCGCTCAGCGTCACCTATCCGCTGTTGACCGTCGGCGTTGCCCTCGCCACGTTCGCGTTCGTCGCCGCCATGTTCCGGTGGCTAGGCGTGGACCGCTCGTGGCTGGACCTCTCCGTCCCGTCGCTTCGGGGAATCGGGCTGGTCGTCGTCGGGCTACTCGTTCTCATCCTGATACTAAACGTCCTGACGGCGCTCATCTCGGAACTGGGGCTGCCTGCCGTCGAAAGTGGCGTCGAACAGCAGGCACGCCAGTCTGACAATCCCGAGTTCCTCCTGTTGCTCATCCCGCTCTCGTTTCTTGCGATTGCTCCCAGCGAGGAACTGCTCTACCGGGGTCTCGTCCAGAAGTACCTCTACGACACGCTCGGCAAGGTCGGGGCAGTCGTCGCCGCCAGCGCGATTTTCGCAGCGATTCACTTCGGCCAGTACGCCAGCCCGGACCCGCTTCAGATGGCTGTCTCGCTGTCTGTCGTCTTCGTGCTCTCGCTGGTGCTCGGCTACTCGTACGCCCGCTCGGAGAACCTTGTCATCCCGATTCTCATCCACGGTACCTACAACGCGCTCACGTTCTTCGCGATGTACGCCCGCGTCACCGGAATGGTCGGGACCGGATGAGTGGAAATCTGTTCGTGCAGGCGCTGACGACGCTGTTGTCAGACTGCTGTCTGACGTGTGCTTAAGTACGTACGTCGATAGATTGTGCGGTATGGCAACTCGGTACACGGTCGTCTGTGACGACGACCTGGCCCGTGAGGTCGAAACGCTGGCACGGGAGTTCGACCTGACCGAAGAGGAAGTGCTCCGCCAACTCATCGACCTCGGAATGGCCGAGGTCGACGAGGAAGCACCGGCCTAGGCGGGATTCTTCCTGGAGAGCTCGCTGCCACAGATTGGGCAGCGGTCGTGGTTCTCGTCGAACTCGCGACCGCAGCCCTGACACTGGAAGGTCCACTCGCGCTGTTCGGTGATGCCGTCCTGATTGATGACTTCGACCGGTACCTCTAGTTTCTCTGCGACGTTTTGCATCGCGTAGTCGTCGGTCACCAGACGGCCGTCGAGTTCGAACGCGGCGGCGATGAGACGGATGTCCGTCCGTGAGAGTTCCTCGAAATCGCCCGTCTCGCGGGCGGCCCGCTCGATGCGCTCGACGGTTTCCTCGTCGGGGATGTGGAGGTACATCCCCGACCCCTCCATGGCGTCGAAGCGGTAGGCACTCTCGTCTTCCAGTTCCTCCCGAACGAGCGGAATCGTGGCGATACGCTCGTCGGTGTGATATTCGTTGATAAAGGCTGAGGAGTCGAGAATATTCATCCGAAGTTAGCGCTCGATAATCATGTGGTCTTTCACGGCCTGGACTCGGCCGACGGGGACGAGCAGGCGACCGGCGTGGTCCGTGTCGAAATCTGTCTGGACGCCTCGGTCATCGTTGGGCGTGATGACGAGGTCATCGAGGCGTCCCGAATCGAGGTCCATCGTAATGTTATACAGCATGCCGAGTTCGGCGCCATCCGAACCCATGACGGCCTTCCCGGAGAGGTTCTCCGCGAGTATCTCTGCCATGGGTCGTTCTTTTGAGTCGGGCAACATAAACGCCACGGGGGCTGTCTGACGCCAGGTGACCCCAGTACCTAACTTTGTTCTCCCCCTTCGTCGGGGTATGAACCGCCGCAGACTGCTTCAGTCGCTCGTGGCTGGTCTCACTGTGACCGTCGCCGGCTGTGGTGGTACCGACGACTCGACGCCTACCGAGGCTGGCCCCGCCACCGACACCATGACCCCCTCGCCCACACCCGAACCGACCGACACACCCACGACGACGTCAGCGGAGACCCAACCAGAAACCACAACTGAGACACCATCGCCGGAGACGCCAACTGCGACGCCGGAACCGACCCCCGAACCGACACCGACTCCGAGCCCGGCGGCGCAGGCCGTCGAGGTCGGTGCCGGCAGTGGCTTTTCGTTTGCACCGGACTCGTTTACCATCAGCGCCGGCGACACCGTCGAGTGGGTCTGGGTCGGAGCCAATCACAACGTCACGCCGAACTCGATACCGACTGAAGCAGAGTGGACAGGAACGCCCGGTGCGCCCGACGGCACGTTCGACGAGGGCTACACGTACCGCTACACCTTCGACGTGCCGGGCGAGTACACGTACTACTGCAATCCACACCGTGGCGCAGGGATGACGGGGTCGTTTACCGTTACCGAGTGAGACACGTCGACTGGACCGGCCATCCGTCGCCCGAAAGACGATGTACTTAACTGCCGAGGGAGGCTGGGTTCAATCAAGCATTTTAGGGTGAGACGGGATGTCCGAAGAGAAACAAACCGACACGACAGAGGCGGCGACGCTGCGCACCCCCATCGTCGCCGTCCTCGGTCACGTCGACCACGGCAAGACCAGCCTCCTCGACCAGATTCGCGGCTCCGCAGTCAGCGAGGGTGAGGCTGGCGCGATTACCCAGCACATCGGCTCGACTGCGGTCCCGCTCTCCGTCATCTCCGAGGTCGCGGGCGACCTCGTCGACCCCGATGACTTCGACCTCCCCGGCTTGCTCTTTATCGACACGCCGGGGCACCACTCGTTTTCGACGCTCCGCTCGCGAGGGGGTGCGCTTGCGGACATCGCTGTCCTCGTTGTCGACGTCAACGACGGCTTCCAGCCACAGACCCACGAAGCCATCGACATTCTCAAACGCACGGCGACGCCCTTCATCGTCGCTGCGAACAAAATCGACACGACGCCGGGGTGGAATCCCGAACCGGACCGCCCCTCGAAAGTCGCTATCGAAGCGCAGTCCGACCGCGTCGAGACGGACTTAAACGAGAACCTCTACGAGATTATCGGCCAGCTATCGGATTCGGGCTTCTCGGCGGACATGTACTGGCGCGTCCAGAACTTCCAGAACAACATCGGCGTCGTTCCCGTCTCCGCCGAGACCGGCGAAGGGATTCCGGACCTGCTGACCGTGTTGATGGGCCTCTCCCAGCGCTACATGAAAGAGGAGATGGCCGTCGACGTTGGCGGTCCCGGCGCGGGCACAGTGTTAGAGGTCAAGGATACGCAGGGCTTCGGGACGACACTCGACGCTGTCATCTACGACGGGACGATTCGCGAGGACGATACCATCGTCGTCGGTGGGCTAACCAGACCCATCGTCACCGAAGTCCGCGCGCTGCTGGAGCCGAAACCGCTCTCGGAGATTCGGACCGACGAACAGTTCGAGAACGTCACCGAAGTCACGGCCGCCGACGGCGTGAAAATCGCTGCACCGGACCTGGACGATGCGATGGCCGGTGCGCCCATTCGCGTGGTTCGGGACCGCGACGTCGACGAGGTTATCGCCGAAGTCGAACAGGAACTGGCCGAAATCGAAGTCACGACACAGGAGGAGGGGCTGGTCGTCAAGGCCGACACGCTGGGGAGTCTCGAAGCACTCGCCAGCACTCTCTCTGAAGCCGAAATTCCGATTATGCGCGCGGAAGTCGGCGACGTTGCACCACGGGACATCCGCGTCGCGGAAACCGCGAACGAGCCGACCCACCGCGCGATTCTCGCGTTCAACGTCGACGTGCTCGGCGACGCGCGGAACCTGGCCGAGCAAGAGGAGGTCAAACTGTTCGAAAACGACGTCATCTACCGGCTCATCGAGGAGTACGAGGAACACGTCGAGTCCATCGAACAGGCCCAGCAAGAGCAAGTGCTGGAAAACATCACTCGACCCGCTCGCTTCGAGATCCTCGACGACCACACGTTCCGCCAGTCCGACCCCGCCGTCGTCGGCGTCGAAATCCGTGGCGGACTTCTCCGCCGGAACTCACGCATCGTCAAGTTCGACGGGTCGGACCCCGAGCGTGTGGGGATGCTCAAGACGATTCAGGACGAGGGCGAAGACGTCGACGAGGCCCGCACCGGCGAGCGCGTCGCCGTCTCTATCGATGGCCCGACGGTCGGCCGACAAATCGAGGAAGGCGACGAACTGTGGGTTGAGATTCCCGAGAAACACGCGAAGATCCTCGAACAGGAACTCACCGAAGACATCACCGCCGACGAACGTGAGGTGCTGTCGATGTACCTCGACAAACACCGCGACCGAGACCCATTCTGGGGCAAGTAACCTGCTTACACCCTCCGTTTTTCGAGACGTGACTGGATAGGTAGGGCTCTGTCTGCAGCAGGAGTAATAATATTTAATTAGGTTGCGCAACAACGCAGTGACACGATGCGTTCCGCCGACTCAGTTTCCCGGTACGACCTGTTGCTGGCGGCGATAGCGCTCCCACTGGTGGTCGCTGGGATGCTAGGAGCGCTGTTGCCCGTCGGGATGTCAGTCGCGCTTGGTGCCGGGAGCGTTCCCGCGACGGGGACGATGGGCTACGCGCTGTTTTATCGGCCGCCCGGTGAACACGGAATCGCGTAGAAATTTACTGCGCTGTCGGGGAGGGGTCATCGGGCATCGCCTGTTTCATCTGGAGTGCCGCGCTCGCGGCGAGTCCCATCGCGAGGTCCTCACGTTCTGGTTCCTCGATGGTCACCTCTTCTTCGGGTGCGTAGTCCGCGGAGACGACGGAGCCGACGGGCGGTTGCACGGCGACGGTTGCACGCGGGCCGTTGTTCCCTTCGGTAATCTCCGAGCCGACGACGAACTCGCTGGGGAGCAGTTCGCGAGTTCGGGCGGCGACACTGGAGAGGTCCTGTCGGAGTGCCTTTCGCTGGTCTGCAGTGAGCTCGACGGCCGGTTCGTCGCCGAACGGCGTGTTTCCATACATGCGGATTGGCTCTAGGCTACGCGTGGCGGACGTAAAAACCCGCCGACTCTCACAATACCGCTCGGTGGGAAAACAACGGTGAACTCGTCCTGTGGTAATCTCTTTGATTCATCGGCAGTTATAATTGAGTCTTCCTCTCATCTCCAGTACCTGCATGGAGATTATCGATTCCGAGGGCCGACTCTTCGGCTCTGTCAACGTTATCGATGCGCTAGTTCTTCTGTTCGTTCTCGCAGCGCTGGTGGCGGGAGTCGCGCTCGTCGCCGGGTCGGGTGGACAACCCAAATCATCGACATCGGCCGACGTTTCGTCGGAGTATGCGACCCTGACTATCGGGCCACTCTCCGGTGATTCGGCCACCGCGCTGGCTGAGGCAGACAATCTGACGATTGACGGTAGCGAGACGCATCTTGCAGTGACCGATTCGGTTCGGACACCGCATCCGACCCGCGATGCATCGTTTACCGTCGTTCGAGTCAGGCTTCCCAGCGATAGTGGTCTGGCAACGCTAAACCACTCGTTCGACGTGACGGATGGGCAACTATCGTACAATGCATCTCTCTCCGGACTCACCAACGAGTCTACCGTCGACCACCAGACCAGGTCGATTGTTCTCGAAACGACAGTCCCAGAGCAGATTGCTGGCACTGTCGAATCCGGCGACGCCTATCAGGTGGCCGGGGAGACGGTGGCAACAGTGACAGGCGTACAGCGATTAGGGATTCAGGGCGGACAGCGACAACTGCGAGTTGCGCTCGATGTCAGAACGTTTCGGGTCGACGGGAACGATCAGTTCGCCCGTCGAACACTTCGACTCGGCACGTCACTTCCGTTCCGAACCGAATCGTACAGTTTGACAGGGACGCTCGTCTCCCGAACACAGGGTAATCTGTCGTCCGAGAACGTGACAGTTCAGGCCGAGGCGACGGTCGCGGAGTCGGTCGCCGCGAACGTCGAGGACGGAGACGAGTACGCGATTGGCCAACAGCGGGTCGCCGAGATCGAGTCCGTGAGCTCATATCCGGTTGCGGACACGACCGCACAGCGACTGGTGATGACGCTCTCACTGCAGGCTGTGACAACTGACGGCAGGCCACAGTTCCTCGGGACGCCGGTTCGGGTCGGCTCGACTATCCCGTTCGAAACGTCGTCCTACCAGCTCGACGCGACACTGGTGGGCTTGTCCGACTCACGGCCTGGGAGTCCGGTCGATGCGACGCTCGAAGTCAAGTGGGAAGACCGCCGGCCGGAACTGGCAGACGCGGTCAGTTCGGGGATGACCGAACAACACCGCGGTGCCGACGCAATGATTACCGACGTGACGCGCGAACCCGCGACCGAAATCCTCCGCACCGATGGCGGCGACATCTACGCCCGTGACCATCCTGTCAACGAGGACGTGACCCTCAACGTCTCCGTCGAGGCACGGCAGACTGACGGCACGCTCTCGTTCCATGGCCGGCCAGTCCAGACGGGCGACAACATCGTCCTCGACTTCGGCTCGGTCACTGTCGATGGGACGGTCTCCGGCATTACCGTCGACGACTGACCTATAGAATCGGCGTACTCTGTCCGTAGACCGCACAGACGACCAACGCGGTGTGTTCGTCCGCGCTCGCGGCAGTCTCCCGGACCACCGCATCTTCTTCGATGAACGCCCAGTCCCGGAGTTCCTTTCCTCCAGCGAGTCCGCGTTCGATGGTGTCCCGAACTGCTGCTGTGTCGTCGCCGGTCGCTTCGTAGAAGATACCTCGCCCTGATTCGCTGCGCGCCCACCCGATGCCGGCGACGGCAGCGCCCGACTCACCGGGCCCCCTCGTCGCCTTGCTCTGGACGACCGTGAGTCGGTTGCCGACCGGCCCCAGGTCAGGAGCGGTCCCAACGACTTCTAGCGGCGGCGCTGCGGGGATGACCGAAGAGACGGTCACGAGGTTGTAATTGTGGATGTTCGCGTCGGCCAGGGCGGCGTCGTAGGCGGCCATAGCCGTCGGGCCGGTGGCGCTGCCCCACACGACCCGCAAGATGCTCATAGAGACCGTAGCAGACGGAACAGAATAAGGCGTTTCGTCTTCGGCTCCGAATCGCGTTCGCTTAGCCGTCGTAGCCGGCGTAGTCCATCAGGTCGGCGAAGATATCCGAGTCCATGACGCTCTCGTAGACGATACCGCCGAGCATTCCGCCGGGGTAGCTGTTGCCATTCATCACGTGGTTGACCTTGTGACAGTGCATGAGGTAGATACCGGGGTCGACGGTGGCGTCGAACTCGATGGTCCGGCGCTGGGCGGGGGCGATGTTGACGACGTCTTCCTCGTGCTGGGCTGCCTCGGGTACCTGGCCACCGTCTTTCTCGACGGTACGGAAGCGGTGGTTGTGGACGTGCATCGGGTGGCTCATGTAACCGGCGTTGACGAAGTGGAGCCGGACCGTGTCACCCTCCGAGACGATGATTGGTGACCCCTTCTCTGGGTGGAGCGTCCGGGGTGCGGACTTGCCGTTGACGGTGAAGATGTCGGGCTGGCGGTTCCGTGGGTCGTAGCTGGCGTCTTCACCGGCGAACTGCCGGGAGAGACCCGAGTCCCAGTCCCGAATGGTCATGAAGTACTCCTTGTCGGCCGGTTCGTAGTCCTTCGGGTCGACGCGGAGGATGCCGTACATCCCCATCTCGATGTGGCGGTGGGTCTGGTAGTGACAGTGATAGAGGTGCGTTCCGGGAACGTTTGCTGGAATCTGGTAGGTGTGTTTCTCGTCGGGACCGACCGTGATTCCCGTCGTCGTGGGGACGCCGTCGTTTTCCCACGTTTTGGTCACACCGTGGAAGTGCAGGGTGTGGGGCATGTTGTGGCCGGTGTTGTCCAGCGTAATCTCCATGTCTTCGCCTTCCGTCGTCCGGATAATCGGGCCAGGGACGCTTGGCTCGCCGTCGTCGGCTTTGAACGCCCACACATGGGGGAGTTCGACCGGCCCACCCATCGTGTCCTCCGGGTGCACGTCGTGGCGAGCGGCGACGGAGCTAATTGTTAATTCGTTCCCTTGCTCGTCGACGTTGACGACCTCTGGTGGGCTGGTCGTCGGCAGGTCGCTCTGTTGTGCCTGTGGCTGGTTGCCCTGGCCACCGACGCCAGCCTTCGGCGCGGAAGCACAGCCAGCGGCACCCACGACACCCGCAGTACCGGTTGCCTTGACAAAATCACGCCGCGACAGTCCGTCTCCGGGAGCGCCGATTGGGGTAGACATTACAGTTCAGCATAAGAAGACCCGTCATATACGGGGTCGCAGGATTCTCGGGCGCTAAGAGGGCACGGGAAGATGTTCGGGTGGTCTTTATATACGCCCGAACGGTGAGAGTCGTCACGTACTTCCCGAAGAATCACCTAGACCGTTCCGATGGAGTATTTGGAGAGTCGCCGCGACCGTGTCGAGGACCGTCTGACGGCGGTGCTCGAGTCGGTCGAACCTGACGAACTCCGAACGGAGGTCGAACACGTCGCGCTCGCTGGTGGCAAGCGCGTCCGCCCGACGGTTACGGTGCTGGTCTGTGAAGCACTCAACGGCGACGTGGAGACAGCTGTCGACTACGCAGTCGGCGTCGAACTCGTTCACAACGCATCGCTCGTCATCGACGACATCATCGACGACTCCGAGCGACGCCGGGACACGCCCGCCGCCTGGACTGAGTTCGGCTACGGTCCCGCAATAATCGCATCTGACGGACTGCTCGGTGAAGCATTCGCGCTCTTTTCTGCAAACGAGCGGGCGATGCAGGCAGTCGCCGAATCGATGGTCGAACTCGGGGAGGGCGAGGCGACTGAACTCGTCGACCAGCCTGTCACCGAAGAGGAGTACGTGGAACTCGCCCGTCGGAAGACGGGCGCGCTCTTTCGCGCTGCGGCCGAACTGGGCGCGATAGCCGCCGACGCCGACGCATACACCGTCGAGGCCTTCGGGCAGTACGCCGAGCGCGTCGGCGTCGCCTTCCAGATGCGAGACGACGTACTCGATGCCACGGCAGACGCCGAGCAACTGGGGAAACCGACCGGTCACGACGCCGAGATGGAGCGCCCCTCTATCGTCGAAGTGACCGACCTCACGCCCGAGGAGGCAAACGAGCAGGCACACGACACCTCCGACGCCGCGTTGGCCGCGCTCAATTCCGTCGACATCGAAGACTCGCAGGCGATGGCGTATCTCCGTGACCTCGCAGAGTTTGTCGTCGTCCGAGACAGGTAAGGCCAGAACATCTTTGGCAGTCGCTATTGTACCACCGCGCATGCGCCCTGGACTCGAATTCGACACACTCGTCGACCGCCCTGACTCCCTCTCGACAGTGGTTCGACCGCTCGCAATCTGGCTGGGCCTGACCTCGTTTTTCGTCGGTGCAATCGCGTTTGGTGCGACGCTTGCAGCCCAGTCCGGTCCCGTCGAGACTGCCACTGGCCCGATGTTGCTCTTGCTCGGTGTCTCGTTGGTCGGTGGCGGCTTCCTGATGGAGCAGACCGCGCTGTTTCTCGACCCTGAAATCGAGTTCCGGGGCCGTCAGTGGTACGTCGTCGCCGGCGCGTCCGTCTGTTCGCTCGGACTCGCAATCGCCGCCGGGGCTCTCAGTATCCTGTAGTCTCGGCGAGACGCAGTCCTTATCTTGGTCTCCGGCAAACCCAGCGGTATGACTGTCATCGGAATCGTCGGCCTCCCTGGGAGCGGCAAGAGCGAGGCCGCCGCTGTCGCCGCCGACCTCAATATCCCCGTCGTGACGATGGGCGATGTCATCAGAGCGGAGTGTCGTGACCGCGGCCTCGACCCCGCGACCCACCACGGCGAGGTCGCAAAGGCGCTCCGCGAGGAGAACGGGCCGGCCGCAATCGCCGAGCGCTCGCTGCCGGTCATCGAGTCGGAACTAGAAACTGCCGACACGGTGCTTGTCGACGGCATTCGCTCGGACACCGAAGTCGAGCGATTCGAGGACGCGTTCGGAGAGGACTTTCTGCTGGTGAGCATCGAGGCACCCTTCGAAGAGCGCGCTGAGCGACTCGACCTGCGCGGACGAGACGCCAGCACCGAGGACGGTGGGGAGTCTCTCGACGAGCGCGACGAGCGCGAACTCGGGTTTGGGATGGGCAACGCGATGGAGATGGCAGACCTGACCATCGAGAACACGGACTCGTTGGACGCGTTTCACGACCGCGTTCGCGCGCTCCTGACCGACGGCCACACCGCAGTTACCGACAACCAATGATATACAGCGTCGACGCCGAAATCACGGCACCGGTGTACGACACGGAAGTGACCGACCGGGTCGCAGATGCCATCACGGCAATCTTCCCGACCGCAGAACCGGAGTTCCAGCACGGCGAACTCCACGCGACGGTCCACGACCTCGAACACTTCTCGGAACTGCTCCACAGACAGGAGATTCTCGACACCGCACGCGGTATCTTCTTCGACACGTTGCGCGACGACACGTTCTCGTTCCAGCTCAAGAAACAGGCGGCCTTCGAGGGCGTCGTGAACTTCGCCGTCGACGAACCGGGCGAAATCGGCGCTATTTCTGTTCGGATTCGCGTCGAGGACCCGACCGCGGAGGAGTTCATCGACCACATCGCGCCGCCAACCGAGGACGGAAAGCCGGTCGACACCTGATACTGTCGGCCGTCCGTACGTGGAGATATTCGGCTCACCGGGGGAGTCGAATTCGTCCGTGATGGTACGGCCGTCAGTATGAACGGGGTGACTGTATCGGCAAGGAATTGATTAGGCCGGGCGACGACCCACCTATATCGATGCTCGCGCCCATCACGGTCGAAGAGGTAATGCAGTCACCCATCGAGACGATACAGCCGACCGAATCAGCACGGACAGCGGCGACACAACTGTTCGAGCAGGGAATCGGCTCGCTGGTCGTCTGCGAGAACGGGAGTCCCGCCGGTATCGTCACCGATATCGACATCTCGCAACTCGTCTCGGAAGGGAAAGACCCTGAAACGACGCCCGTCGAGGCGGTGATGTCGAGCCCACTCGTCGCTGTCGATTGCGAGGAACCAATCGAGCGCGCCGCCGAACGGATGCGAGAGCACAACATCAAGCGCTTGCCGGTCCTCGAAGACGGCGCAGTTGTTGGTATCGTCACGACGACTGACCTCGCGAACTACCTCCCGCATCTCGTCCAGATGGGGCGCGACGAGGAACCCGACGAGGAGCGCGAACGGACCAGCATCCGCGCTGACACCGCCTATGAGCGCGACGAGTGGACCTTCGAGTATCTCGGTAACGAGGCACAGATAGACGTCGGTGATACCGTCCGCTTTACCAAGACCATCTCTGCGGCGGATGTCGAAGCGTTTGCCGAAGCCAGCGGCGATACGAACCGACTCCACATGGACGAGGAGTTTGCGGCGAAAACCCGCTTTGGCGAGCGTATCGCCCACGGAACGCTCGTCGTCGGCATCGTCAGTTCCGCGCTCGCGCGCCTGCCCGGAATGATAATCTATCTCTCACAGGACGTGAGCTATCTCGGTCCCGTCCCGCTCGGAGAGGAGGTCACCGCCGAGTGCGAGGTCGTCGAAAATATCGGGAACAACCGCTTCCGACTCTCGACGAAGGTCATCCGCAGCGACGGTGAGGCAGTCATCGACGGCGAGGCGGCCGTCATCGCCGATTCGATTCCCGACGACGCGGAGTGAGGCGGCATTTCAGTCCGAGGCGGTCCGCTGCCGGACGTGTCCACTCTCGACGATAGCGTATCGCCCACCGGTCACCTGTCGAATCTCCCCTCGCTGCTGGAGTTTCGTACACCGTCGTTCCACCGTCGCTGGGTGCGTGTCGAGCAGTTTGGCCAACTCCGGTCCGCTCGCCGGCCCGTGCTCGGCTAGTACTGCCGTGATATCGCACTCTGACTGATGCCCCATCTGTTCTCGCCCCTTCTAGCGGCTCCATGGCAACATATGACGCCCCGTAACAGTTTGGGCTTTTATAATACGACCCAGACGACGACGAAGAGGACGACGACGCCGAGAACGTCACAGACGTTCGTCACTGTCGGAATCACCACGTCGTCGGGGTCGAGTTCGAACCGGTAGGCGGCGTAGGTGGCAATCGTGGTGACCGTCACCGCGAGCACGGAGAGGACGAGGCCGCTGATGACGGCGACGGTGACGACGGTCAGCGGAGCGAGGCGTGCGCCAGCGGTGAGCTCGGCTAGCCCCCACGCACCGAGTCCGATGAGTGGGAACACCGTCGCCGCGAGCAGGACCGTCGCCACGGCGTTGCCTGCGAGCGTGTCGTCGGTCGCGTCGAACGAGAGCGTCCCGAGATGAAATGCCGTCGAGAGCCGCGCCGCGAGGATGCTCCCGAGATTCCCGGCTGTCCCGATGGTGACGGGAACGAGGACGAGCAGCGAGGGCGAGCGCAGCAGTTCCTCCTCGAAACTCCCGAGGACGAGACCGCTGCCGATTTCGACGAGCGTGAGCACGAGCAAGACGGGGAGCATCGCCCGCGTTATCGCGCGGACTGTCCAGTCGGTCTGCATCTACCCCACACCCACGATAGTGAGGACGATTCTGACAGCGAGCAAGAGGAAGGCGACGCCGAACACGTCGCCGGCGGTGGTGACGATGGGGCCGACCAGCGTGTCGGGGTTGTACCCGCGCCGATAGCCGGCGAACACCACCACGACGACGGTCGCCGAGAGTACAACGCCCGAGAGCAATCCCGCAAGCAGTGCAATCGCGACGAGCGTCCCGAGCGGTGCGGGTGCGTCGCCAAGTGCAGTCAGCGCGACGAAGGCAGCCGCGGCGGCAAAAACACTGGCCAGCAGACCGTTCGAGATCGCGGCAGCGACTGCCCGGTAGAGCCGGTCGTCGGCGTCGCGGACCTGTGGCGTCACCAGCCCCTGGTGGAGACCGGTCGCCAGCCGCGCGCCGAGCGAGCCGTAGACGTTCCCACGCGTCGCGAGCAACGCTGGCACCAGCACGAGCAGTCCGGGCACCGCCTGAAACTCCGCGCGCATGCCGCCCAGTACCACGCCCGCGAGCAGACCCCCGACGGCACTGGCTGCGAGTGCCGGCAATCCTTCCCGGTAGGCGGCAGCGACAACCGTTCGAATTGTCACCGCGGCCCACCCCCCTCCTCGCCCGGTCTGCACGGCCCTGACAGTATCCCAGTGCCGTGTGCGACCCGGGCGACCACGTTCATCGGTTGTGGCCACGTCCCCCGGGACTAAAAATACCGCCTCCTCGGGCGTGTCGAATCCGCGACGAAGTCTCCTCAGGCGTCACTTCCATGCAACCTTTGTTCCGAGTGCTTTGCGTCTCAGTCCTACTAGTTGTTCGCTAGCTTCACAATATCTGAATTCATATTATTGGTATTACCGTCGAATAGCTCACCCTGTTCTCACAGTCTTGGAACAAGCATACATTATTATATGGGCTGACAGTGAACGTTCACGTGGGTGAGTCCCATGTCAGGATACGCAATTGTAGTCGCGTCGAGCGAGCTCGAACGGATACAGGCAGTAAGTATGATAGGGTCGATAGCC
Organism: Haloarculaceae archaeon; assembly: GCA_036625595.1. Taxonomy (GTDB): domain Archaea; phylum Halobacteriota; class Halobacteria; order Halobacteriales; family Haloarculaceae; genus Salinibaculum. Next base: position 29,791 of record JAZKTK010000005.1, read on the forward strand.
GCATCGTCGGACACACCGGTCGAGGTGTTCGTGACGATGAACGGGCTAACGGCCTTCGACCGCGAACGCGTCGAAGGCGGTGACTTCGACGTCGGTGGCCCGGTCGGCCAGGCGATGCTCTCGAGTGAGGGCGACGAGATGCCCCTCTTTACCGAGCAACTCGCACAGGCGAAGGAACTCGGTCCGCTGTCAGTGTACGCCTGCTCGTTGGCGATGGACGTCATGGGTACCGAACTGGACGACTACGTGGACGTGTTCGACGAGGAACTCGGCGTCGCCGGCTTCCTCTCGCGCGCTCGCGACAAACAGGTGCTGTTCGTCTGAGGTGAGACATATGAGTGAATCAATCCAACCCGATGTGACGGTCGACTCGCGCGGTGCAACGTGTCCCGGTCCGCTGATGGACCTTATTGGCAAGGTCAAAGAAGCAGACTCCGGGACCGTCATCGAATTACAGACGTCTGACGACTCCTCGAAGAGCGACGTGCCCGACTGGCTCGACGAGGCAGGCCACGAACTACTCGACATCGTCGAACACGACGACCACTGGAGCGTCTACGTAAAGACCTCGTGACCACGGCGGGCACGGCTCCCCGTTCCCCAGCAACATGACTGAACACATACTCATCGTCGGCGGTGGCACCGGCGGCACGGTACTGGCGAATCGACTCGCAGAGAAACTCGCGTCCGAAATCGACAGCGGAGACGTCCGGGTGACGATGGTCACCGACAACGAGGACCACGTCTACAAACCGACCTTCCTGTACGTCCCGTTCGGGAAGAAGACCACTGAAGACGCCCGCCGTCCGGTCCGTGAGCTGGTCGACCGCCGCGTCGACATCACGTACGACAGGGTGACGGAGGTCGATACCGACGCCAAGCAGCTCACGCTCGCCGACGGGCAGCCGCTCCGGTACGACCACCTCACGCTCGCGATGGGGGTCGAACTTGTCCCCGACGAAGTGCCCGGCCTACAGGAGGGTGGCCACCACTTCTACGGGGCCGAAGGAGCGGAACAGCTCCAGGATGCACTCGCGGAGTTCACCGAGGGACACCTCGTCTTGAGTGTCATCGGCGTCCCACACATGTGTCCGGCTGCGCCGGTCGAGTTCACGCTGATGGCCGACGACTGGCTCCGCAAACGCGGCGTCCGCGAGGACGTCGATATCACGTATACCTACCCAATCCAGCGGGCACACGGCATCCAGTCGGTCGCGGACTGGGCGACCGAGCAGTTCGACGAGCGCGACATCAACGTCGAGACGTTCTTCAACGCCGACGAGGTCGACCCCGACGAACAGGTCTTGCACACGATGGAGGGCAACGAACTCGACTACGACCTGCTCGTCGGCATCCCACCCCACACCGGTAGTGACCTCGTGACCGAGGCCGGCCTCGGCGACGGCGGCTGGGTCGACGTGGACAAGCAGACGCTCGAAGCGACGGCCGCCGAGGACGTCTACGCGCTCGGTGACGTGGCCGACGTGCCCACCAGCAAGGCCGGCAGCGTCGCTCACTACGAAGCTGGCGTCGTCGCCGACCGCATCGCAAGCTCCGTCCGTGGACAGGTCCCCACCGCCACCTACGAAGGCAAGACGGTGTGTTTCATCGAGGCCGGCATGGACGAGGCGACGTTCGTCGAGTTCAACTACGGCGACGAACCGACTGTTCGCCCCGCCTCGAAACCCGTCCACTGGGCGAAACTGGGCTACAACGAATCGTACTGGCTGACCGCCAGGGGGCTCCTGTGAGGTGTCCGTATGAGTGACGAACAGCACGCCGATGCCGACGGACAGGAGGCCGCGACCGACGATAGTCGGGACGCGGCCACTGCCGACGAGCAATCGGTCCCACCGGAACTGGTCGCGGCCGTCGAGGACAACCCCGAGGAGGTCGCTCGACTCGTCCAGAACGCGGGGCAGGTCAACGACCTTCTAGACGCCTCGGCAGTCGCCACTGCAGCGATAGACGACGGCATGGTTCAGCGCCTCGCGTCCGACGGGTCGAATCTGGGTGCTGCTGCCGACGGAGCGGCGACGCCCGAACTCGCCCAGCTTGGCGAGTCTGTCGGCGACAACGCCGACTCGCTCGCCGAGGGAGTCGAGACGGTAGTCGAACTCCAGGAGAGTGGCACGCTTGACGACCTGGCGGCGTTTGCCGACACTATCGCCCTGCTGTCGGCGGCGATGGACGACGAGATGGTCACCTCGCTCACGGGCATGGGCTCTCGGCTGGGCGAACTGGCCGATACCGCCAGCGACGACGAGGTGGCACAGGGACTGGAGTCGATGTTGCACGCGGTCGGTGACGCGACGAGCGAGGATCCAGAACCCGTCGGCGCCGTCGGCCTCGTAAAGGCGCTTCGCGACCCAGACGTCAGGGCTGGCATGGGCGTCGCTATCGCCCTGCTACGAGCGCTCGGGCAGGGAACGTCGGCCGGCGACCAGACGCACAGATGACCGGCCGGCGGTCGGCCGCCGGTTCCACAACGATTTCGTCCACGGAGTCGCTACCGCTGTCATGGACGACCCCGATATTCTACTGACGAACGACGACGGCATCGACGCTGCCGGCCTCGTTCGACTCTACGAGGAACTCACTGCGCTCGGCGAGGTGACTGTCGTCGCTCCATCGGAGAATCAGAGCGGCGTCGGACGGACCCGCTCACACGCTGCGCTCCGACGGGACCACCCGTGGGGCTACACCCTCTCGGGGACGCCCGCCGACTGCGTGGCGTACGCGCTGCGCGGCCTCGACACCGATTTCGATTTCGTCGTCTCGGGGTGTAACCACGGCCCCAACGCCGGCAACTACGTTACCGGTCGCTCTGGCACCGTCGGCGCTGGCATCGAGGCGGCGTTCCTTGGAACGCCCGCTGTCGCCGTCTCCGCCTATCACCACGAGGATTTCTTCCCGGAACCTGCCAGTGACTACGACTTCGGCCGGCCGGCGCGAGTGACCGTCGACCTCTGCCGACGCGCTGCCGACGCCGGGTTGTTCACCGCGGGGACGCTTCTGAACGTCAACGTCCCGCTGGACGTGCCCGACCCCGAGATGCGTCTGACCCGGCCGCTCCCGGACTACGACCTCCACGTCGAACACGACGCCGATCCCGACGATATCGACGCTGTCGAGGCAATCGGCCGCGACGGCGGCCTCGACTCAGACGCAGATGGGACTGTCGTCCGACTGCACGAGGAAGTCTGGCCGGACGTGGTTGGCTTCGAGAACCCGTTTCCACCGACGGAACAACACCGCGAGCGCTACCCGGCCGGGAGCGACCGCCGGGCGCTCGTCGACGGCGAGATCAGCGTCTCACCGTTGACTATCGACCGTGGCGATGCAGAAACAGCAGCACTCGACGAGATAATCCAACAGTACAACGTGGCGAGTGCGTCCGACTAGTCGTCGCCGAACGGGCCGCCACCGCCGCCCATACCGCCGCCGGGGCCACCGCCCATGCCACCCATGCCACCGCCGGGACCGCCACCCTGTTGCATCTGTTTCATCATCCGCTCCATGTCGGCGTCACCCATGCCCTGGAACTGCTTGAGCGTCTTCTCCATCATCTTGTGCTGCTGGAGGAGTTCGCGTATCCGGTCCTCTGGCTTGCCGGACCCGCGTGCGATGCGTTTCGTCCGACTCGCGCCGATGACGCGTGGATTCTCCAGTTCCTCCTCGGTCATCGAATCCATCACCACGTCGAAATCGCGCATCCGGTCTTCGGTCACGTCCATCGCGTCGTCCGGCAACTGGTCTTTCAGTCCCCCACCGAGTCCCGGAATCATGTCCATCACCTGGTCGAGCGGGCCCATCCGGTTCATCGCGTCCATCTGCTTGCGCATGTCCTTCAGGGTGAACTGCCCCTCCAGGATGTCTTCGGGTTCCCAGTCTTCGTCTTCTTCCTGGGTTTCGGCCATCGCGCGCTCGACGCGCTCGGTAAGCTGTTCGAGGTCGCCCATCCCGAGTAGCCGCGAGACGAAGCCGCTGGCCTCGAAGCGCTCGATGTCCTTGACCGTCTCGCCGGTCCCGAGGAAGGCGATAGTCGACTCGGTCTCGTTGACCGCAGCCAGCGCACCGCCACCTTTCGCCGTCCCGTCGAGTTTCGTGATGATGACGCCGTTGATGCCAATCGCCTCCTCGAACTCAGAGGCCTGGTCTTTGGCGGATTGGCCCATCGCCGCGTCCAGCACGAGCAGGTTCCGGTCGGGGTCGACGACCGATTCGATATCCTCTATCTGGTCGATGAGTTCTTCATTGAGGCCGTCACGACCGGCGGTGTCGACGATGCGTACGTCGGCGTCTTCGGTCGCTTCGAGCCCTTCTTCCGCGATTTCGACGGGGTCGTTCGAATCCGGGTCGCCGTAGAAGTCGACCTCGGCGTTTTCGGCCATCTGCTTTGCCTGGTCGTAGGCACCCGGCCGGTCGGTGTCTGTCTGGATAATCGCCGGACGTAGCCCCTTCTTCGAGAACCACCACGCCATCTTCGCCGCGGTGGTGGTCTTCCCCGACCCGTAGAGGCCGGCGAGCATGATGGTCTGTCCTTCGAGCGGCAGCTCGGTGGATTCACCAACCAGTTCGACCAGTTCCTCGTAGACGATACGGAGCACCCAGTCACGCGGTGAGGTGCCCGCTGGCGGTTCCTCGTCGAGCGCCCGCGTTTTGATGCTGTCCGAGAGCTCCTGGACGAGGGCGATGTCCACGTCGGCCTGAATCAGGGAGCGTTGAATCTCCTTGACGACCTCGTCGACATCTTCTTCCGAGATGCGGGACTTCCCGCGGAGGTTATCGAGTGTTCCCCGAAGGGAACTCCCCAAATCGTCGAGTACCATTTGCTACCGGGTACGCGACTCCGTCGGTAAAGACTTTCTCTCAAAAAGTGACGGTGGTCGTCAGTGGTCGGCGTCGTGGGGATTTGTGACCGTGCCGTAGTTCTCGGCGTGGTCGGTGTAGTCGATGAATCGCGGGGCGTCGGGATCGAAGGGCCGTTCGAGGGCTTCGAAGGCCTTCTTCTTGTCCCAGCCCTGCAGTTTGCCGACCGCGGACTTGTCTTCTAAGTCGTGGTAGTCGAGGTGTTCTTCGGTGAGTTCCCACGCCTTCATGCCCTGCTCGTTCCGGACGATGACCGAGGAGTACTCGTCGCTGGAGCCGACCGACCCGACCGTGAGGTCCGCACAGAAGCCGGTGAAGTCCGCACACTCGTCACAGCCCTTGAGCGCGGCGTCGTGGAACTCCTCGATGTCCTCTTCGAGGATGCGCTCGCCTTCCAGGTCGTCGACCATCAGTTTCCCGTGGAGCACGTCCATCTTGCCGACGTTGTCGATGTCGATGCCGCGCTCGTCTTGCAACTTGTCGCCGATGAGGCGCTCGTAGTTGAAGTTCTTCGTACACATCAGCGCAATCTTGTAGTCGATCGCGCGCACGCCCGCTTCCTGGGAGCCGTACTCCCACTCGAAGTCCTGCAGTGCGCTTATCCCTTCGATTTCACACGGCGTGCCGACGAGGGCCAGGGAGATGTCCTCCCAGTCTTTCTCGAATTTGTCTTCCCACTGCTTGAAGTCGAGGTGACCGAGCGCCATCGTCTGGTTGTAGATGGTGCCGGTGTTCTCGATGACTTCTTCTGGGGAAGTGGCCATGAAGCCGTCGGCCTTCCAGGGGTCCTCGTCGCTCTCGGTGGCGATGAGCGCGCCGTCGATTTCTCCTTTCTCCATGAGCGTGGTGAGGAAGGCGGTGACGGCACCGCCGTCCTGGGAGTCCTCGCGCCAGTCCTCGGTGACGCGGGCGGAGAACTCCGTGATGGGATCGCCGGCGCCTTTCACGTTGTCCTCGCCGCCGGTAATCTTCCACTGACGCTCGTAGCGCATGCCGCCACGGGGACAGAAGTCCCAACAGAGCGAACAGCCGGTACACATCTTGACGAGTTCGGGCAGGCCGTCGTCGCCGATACCGATAGAGTCGGAGGGACAAGCAGCGACACAGGTCCCACACTGGATACAGCGGCCGTCGTCGATGACCGCTTCGTCCAGTTCCATGAACCACGTCTTCTCGTCGGGCGTCTCGATGTCGTTCATCTCCGACCGGATGGAATAGCCCGGCGTGTCGAGGTCGACGCCCTCGGGGACGCCGACGCGCCTGTCCGGCGGCTCCTGCTCGCCGCGACCCTCGCCGGCCAGTGGCTGACTCTGCTCTGTCTTCGGTTCGGTAAAGTCGAGGTCGGTGAGGTCGCCGTCCTCGGTGACGTTCGTCGGTGACCCGCCTGCGACCTCCGCGCCGGCACCGTCTGCCATGGCGCGCTTGCCGTCGTCGTCACTGCCACAGGTGCAGTGGCCGTCACTGCAGCCGTCGTCGGCCTCGTCGTGACCGCCAGGTCTATCGCCCTGCGGTGGAATCGTCTCCGTCTGGGCTGGTGTCCGGTCGTCGCTCTGCTGGTTGAGTGGCGGGACGCTCGCACCGTCACGCCCCGAATCGGGGACGCCGGGGAACGCATCTGACCGACCGCGTTCGGGTTCTGGCTCTTCGCCGACGCCGGCGTCAACAGCGGGTGCGGGCGCGTCCTCGACGAGTTCGATATCCTCGTCAGTCGCCATGGGCAACACCTCCGGAGACGTTGGCGTCGGCCTGTTGCATAATCGAGCGCAGGCGGCTGTTGTCGACGCGACGTGACCACTCGTAGAAGCGCTCGCCCTCGGTGCGCTCCTCGGCGTAGGCGTCGAACAGCTGTTCGAGTGCCGGAATTACGGCGTGGGCGGGGACGGCCGTCTCCACCCAGTCGAGGAACTCGTTGTCGGTGCCGAGTGCGCCGCCGAGTCCGAAGTCCATCCCTTCCACGAGGTCCTCGAAGTCGCCAGCGTCGGCGTCGTCCGGAATCTCGTCGTTGCCGTCCTTGTCGACTTTGACCGTCTCGCCACGGAAGCCGATGTCGGCAATCTGTGGCTGGGCACACGACGCGGAACAGCCGGACATGTGCATCCGGACCACGTCGAGGTCGTCGGGTGTGTCGATGCGCTCGTCGAGTTCGCGCGCCCACTGCTTGGTGCGTTTTTTCGTCTCGATGATGGCGTAGTTACAGAACTCGCTGCCAGTACAGCCGACTGCACCCCGCGAGAACGGACCCGGTTCTGGCTGGTAGTCCTGTGCGAAGTCCTCGGCGAGGAGGTCGGAGACGTTCTCCTCGGGAATGTGCGTGACGAGGAAGTTCTGGTCGGTCGCCAGCCGAATCGAGGCGTCCTCTGTCCCGTACTTCTCTGCAGCGCGGGCAGCCTCGGCGAATTCGTCGCCACCCATCCGGCCCGTGATGACGTTGAAACCGACGTACTTCAGGCCGTCTTCTTTCATGTCGTGGACACCGACGTGGTCGCCGGTGTACCCCTCGGTGAGGTCGACACCGCGGGTCGGGAATTCGAGGTCCGTTCGGTCGCGGACGGCCTCCTCGAACTTCTCGGGGCCCATCTGCTGGACGAGATAGCGCATCCGGCAGACGCCGCGGTTGTTCCGGTCGCCCAGTTCCTTGAACGTCTGGGCGACGGCGCGACAGAACTCGACGGCGTCCTGCGGCGGGACGAACACGTCCAGCGGCGAGGCCATCCGTGGACCGTCCGAGAGGCCGCCGCCGACCTTGACGTGGAAGCCGTACTGCCAACTCCGGTCAATCTCTTTTTTTGCTGGCGTCAGACCAACGTCGTTGATCTGGGACTGTCCGCAGTCGTGCTTGCAACCCGTGATGGTCATCTTGAACTTCCGCGGGAGGTTGCCGTACTCGCGGTTGTTCGTGAAGAAATCGGAGACGGCGTCGATGACTGGCTGGGCGTCGAAACACTCGTGGTCTGAGAGGCCCGCGGCGGGACAGCCCAGGACGTTCCGGGCGCCGTCGCCACAGCCGCCGATGGTCGTCAGCCCGACCTCGTCGTACTTGTCCCAGATTTCGGGGACGTCTTCGATTTCTATCCAGTGTTTCTGGATGTCCTGACGCGTCGTGATGTCGAGGAAGGCGTCGCCCCAGAGTTCGTTCTGGGTCTCACCGCCGAACTCCTCGGGTGCGGTGGCGTATTCCGTGGCTACCTCGCCGATAACCTCGGCCTGTTCGGGTGTGAGATACCCGCCGGGCACCTTGGTGCGCATCATGATGTAGCCGCGCTGCACGCCGTGGGTGTACATCCCGGTCCACTTCATGCGCTCCCACACGCCGTCGCCCTCGCGTTCTTCGATTTCGTCGAACGAGAGACCCTCCTCTGCGAACTCCTCTACCAGCTCGACCATCTCGAGCGGGTGCTTCTCCTGTTTCCATTCTTCGACTGTATTCATAGTTGGGTATTCGGCAGGTGTGCTGGGGACAACTGCCGCTCTTGTCTCCTTCTGTCGTCCCACCCTCTTTACCATCTTCAACACGGAGAAAACCGCCTCACTTCGCTTTTCGAGGGTGATGTTGCCGGTTAAATCTGGCTCGTTGCACACACGTGAACGCGTGACGATGCGGTGCAGTCTGGCGAATCTCGGTGCTCCTGATGGTTACCAAACACTGCTACCGTCGCTGGTAGGGGAGAATGTATCCGGTATACTCTACGCCACCCGACACGGCCGGTCAGTCACCGATATCGTCGACGGACAGCGGCGTTCCGATGGACCAATACTTTTCGTGGAGACGCTCGGCCCACGCCCGGACGGTTTCGTCGTCGGTGTCCAGGGATGCCCGGACGATACCCTCGTCGTTGCGCAGCAAGAGGTGAGTTCGGCTGTCAGTCACCTCGATTGCGACCGGGATGTCAGTCGAGACAACCCGTATCTCGGCGGCCTCCGACGCGACGATGTCGGCCAGCAGTTCTCTGAGGTCAGCCGTCGCCTCGATTGCTTCGATGGCGTCTTCGGCGAAGACACCTCGCGTCGTCAGCCCGCCCTCGACACTGCGGTCGCGAATGAGCTGCAGTTTCTGCTCGTTGAACGCGTGAGAGAGCAACAGCGCGTGGTCGGTCTCACCGAGAAGTTCGAGCATCCGCTTTATTGGGGCGTTCGGTCGCGTCTGGCTCGGCGTCGTAATCCTGGCGTCGGCAAAGTGGTGTAGTCCCACGTCGACGGTGTCGGTCGGAATCCACTCGACAACGTCCCGGAGCTTCGTCTCCGTCGCCAGTCGCTCCCGGAGGTCGGTGATGCCGGTCGCGACCAGTTCCCCTGTAGCGGTCACTCGGTACTGGTCGCCGTCGGTCGTCACCCACTTGCGTTTCGTGAGGTCGCGCAGTATTCGACCGAGTGTCGGTTGTGAGACGCCGACGCTGTCCGCGAGCGCTTGACGCGACTGTGGCTCCTCGACGAGGGCGGCCAGCACCTCGATACGATTTGCCGACCGCGCGAGAAACTCGATTTCCTCCAGTGGGTCGGCGTCGGTCATACCCGCAGTTCTCGCGGTGCGCTCAAATCGGTTTCGTCTCCTGCTACTCTCAGCTGTGAGCGATTGGCTGATTTTGTCACGCTTGAGCGGCGACACTCTCAGGACGTTCTGCCCAATTGTATGAAAGAGTTACAGAGGGTGAAACTGTTCACCCCGCTGTCGACCTTTCATGCAGTGAAAAATTTACTGAAATAATATTAGTGGGTGGCTCTCCGACGGTAGTGTATGAGCCAGACACGAGGAACCGACGAGCGGTTCACACCACAGAACCGACGGGGGGCGAACGGATGGGATTGACAGCGGCCTTTACGAACGCTGTCGGTCCGATTCTCGCTGTTGCTGTCGTGGGGTATCTTCTCGCGCGAACGACCGACATCGCCGTTGACCCGCTGAACACAGCCGGACTGTACGTGCTCGTCCCGGCACTGGCCTTTCACAGTATCGTCACCACGAGCCTCGGCGGCGGTGAGGCGGCCAAGCTTGCCGTCGGTGTCGTCGGCTACGCCGTCGTGATGATAGCTATCGCGTGGGTCGTCGGGAAAGTCGTCGGTGAGTCTGGCGCGCTGCTGGGTGCGTTGATGCTCGCCGCAGCGTTTCCGAACTCCGGGTTCGTCGGCATCCCGCTCTCGGAGTTCGCCTTCGGCGAGGTCGGCCGCACCACGGCTGTCCTCTATCTGACTATCCAGAGCCTGGTCGTCTACACGCTCGGTGTCTATATCGCCTCTCGCGGCGTCGACCGGGGTGTCGGCGAGGCAATCGCCGAAATCTTCCGTCTGCCACTCATCTACGCGGTCGGTCTCGCCATCGCTATCCGCGCGCTCGGGCTCGCACCGGCACTCGATGGGGCTGCTCTGCAGACGGTCGGTCTCGTCGGCGACGCCTCGATTCCGGTGATGCTACTGGTGCTTGGCATCCAGCTCGCCGAGACGGACGTGACTGCAGTGACGCGCTCGGCCGCCCCGGCCTTCCTGAAGCTAGCCGCTGCCCCCATCGTTGCCGTCGGCATCGCGCTCGTTCTGGGCTTTGCCGACCCGACGGTCGCGAAGGTGTTCGTCCTCGAATCGGCCGCACCCGCGGCGGTCACGCCACTCGCACTCACCATCGAGTACGCCGAGGACGTGGCCCCCGGCACTATTACGGCCCCGGAATATCTCAGTACCGCCATCTTCGTCACTACCGTCGCCAGCATTGGGGTTCTCACGGTACTGGTCGCGGCGCTCCAGGCCGGACTCGTCATCTGAAAAACTGCGGTGGACTATTCGTTGCCGAGTAGCGTGTCGACGATACGCTCGGGGTCGAACCGTTCGATATCGTCGTAGTCCTGGCCAGTTCCGAGGAATAGAATCGGCTTGCCGGTAACGTGAGCGATGGAAATGGCCGCACCACCCTGCTGGTCGGCGTCGGCTTTCGTCAACACCGTGCCGTCGATTTCGGCGGCCTCGTTGAACTCACGCGCCCGATTGACGGCGTCCTGACCGGCGACAGCCTCGTCGACGAACAGGGTCATATCGGGCTCGATGACGCGGTCGATTTTCGAGAGCTGGTCCATCAGCCCGTCGCTGGTGTGGAGTCGACCTGCTGTGTCGCCCAGCACCACGTCCACGTCGTTGGCTTCGGCGTACTCGACGGCGTCGTAGATGACTGCCGCCGGGTCAGACCCCTGTTCGTGGGAAATTACCTTCTTGTCGAGGTTCTCGGCGTGTTGCTGGAGCTGTTCGTTCGCACCGGCACGGTACGTGTCGCCGTTTGCCAGCACTGTCGACAGCCCCCGGTCTTCGAAGTAGCGGGCGAGTTTGGCAATCGTGGTCGTCTTGCCGACGCCGTTGACCCCGGTGAAGATGATAGTGACGGGTTTGTCGGCCTCGGCGACGCGTTCGTCGAAGTCGAACTGGCCGACGCTGATGACGTCGTACAGCGCCTCGCGAACCGCATCGGTGACCATGTTGCCCGTGCTCTCCAGTCGCCGACGCGTCTCGCCGACGAGATTCTCCTCGACGCCGTCCAGAATCTCCTGGGCGACGTTCATCTCTACGTCGCTGCCGAGCAGGGCGAACTCTAGCTCTTCGAGGTGTGCGTCCAGGTCGTCCTCGTCGATGACAGTCTTTCCGGTCGCAAAGAGCTTGGCTCGTTCTGCCAGTCCGCGACCATCATCTTCGTCATCGTCGTGGTCGCTTTCTTCGGTTGCTGTCCCCTCGGCATTGGCTGGTTCAGCTTCGGCTGTAGCCGCGTCGCCTTCTGACTCGTCTTCCTCGATGGTGGACTCGACATCCGCCTCGGCTGGCTCGGCGACCGCGGCTGCTGTGTCGGCCGTCTCCGTGGAGGCCGTTTCCGCAGGTGCTTCTCCCGCTGTCGTGTCTCCCTCCTTTTCGGGCTCTGTGTCTTCACCAGTCGCTTCCGAATCAGCGGCCGCAGAATCGGCATCACCCTCGTCGATGTCGGCATCCTCCTCGACATCGCTGGTGAAGCTACTGAGCTTGTCCTTCAGTCCGTCAAACATCGCCTACTCGTCCTGTTGTTGTTGCTGTTGCTGCATCTGCTGCATCTGCTGGGCCTGCATTTGCTGGGCCCGTTCTTCGAGCTCGCTGCTCTCGCTGTCGAGTTCCGCGATATCCGAACGAAGCTCCTCGATGCGGTCGTCGAGGGTCTCCTTTTTCGTTTCGAGGGTGTCGATAGCGCCGTCCTGGTCACGCTCTGCGGCGTAGCCGCCACCGAGACTGACGACGACTTCGTCGATATCTGCGATTTCGGCTCGAATGTACGCGTCACCGCCGACGGGAACCTGCACCGTCGAACCGCTTTCGAGTTCACCGATCGCTTCGATTGCCTCGTTGACTTCCTGTTTCTCAGTCTGGAGATTCTCGACTTCCTGCGTGAGGGCTTCCTGCTGTTGCTCGATTTCTTCGATCTGCTGTGCGATTTCCTGAAGCTGGGGGTTTCCCCCGCCCATGCTCATGCGTCTACCCCCTCGATTTCGACCTGGGTACGCTTCAGTCCGTGCTTGGAGCCAAACTCCGCGTAGGTGTACTCGACAGCGACGTCTTCGTTCTCTGCGTCGATGGCTTTCTCGAACTTCTGCCACCCGTCGCGGGCTTGCCATTGACCGGTAACCGTAAACTCACTCATACTCACGGATGGGTGACCACGCCGGAAGAATCTTCCTATACTCCTACCTGTCTGCTCGTCCCGTCACTCTCGATAGCCAGGCGCGCGTGCCAGTGGGGCAACCGGCGCGCAGTCGCCCTCTTTTTCGTTGCTGGAACCGGCTACACGTGGGCAGCGATGGTACTGGAGCGGATGGCGTGAGGAAGTGGCGAACAGGCGACAGCGGTGCTGTTACGGGACAATAATTTCGGCGCGTGGACTGTCGCACTATCGCTTGACACGCGCCGGCAGTCGTCAGGGCACGAGAAGCGATGGCCCCACGTTCGTACTTAAAGGTCGGCGTAGCCAAGTGCGGAGTCGATGCGGCCCAGTTCCGGACCACTGGTGTCCTGGCCGACAATATAGCCGGCATCGTTGGCGATGAGTCCGGAGCCGACCAGCGGTGCACCGTAATTGATCGTCCCGATATCGGCGGGAACGTCGAGGACATCTTCGAGTTTGTCGAGTTCGCTGTCGGTCGATTTCGGGTGACAGAGGACGCCCCTGTTGGTCGCGACGGCGGCCGTCCCGACGGTCTGGACGCCAGCGATGTCACCGCGCTCGACGGGGACATCGAGCCCGTCTTTGACTGCTTGAATTGCCTCCCGTGAGAGGTCGGGATGGACGTACGCGCCGGTGTCGTTGGCCAATACGACGTTGCCGGCGGCGTTGATGCGGCCGGGTAGCTCGGTGACCGGGAGATCGACGACATCGGCGATACGGTCGCGCTCACGGTCGCGGATGCGGGCACTGACCAGGAGACCGTTGCTGTTGCCGGTCGCGAGTGCGCCAACAGTGCCCGAACCTGCGATAGTTGTCGGGACGACAGGGACGTCGAGTTCGTCACCGCAGTCGTCCTGCAGTGATTCCTCGATGTCGGGGCGGACGAGCAGACACTCGTCAGTTGCCCGTGCGAAAACGCCGACGTAGGACGAACCAGAGAAGGCCGCGCGAAGCAACGTTATTCAGCGGGCTCTGCTTCGACGATGCTCTCGCCGTCCTCTTCGAACCGGGCGGCCCGCACCCGGAGCTTGCTCGGGGGCGAACTGCGCCCGTTTGCCCACACTGCCTCGTTGACCGTGGGGTCCATCCGGACAGCGTCCTCGTCGACCGAGAAGTGCTGTGCGAGGTGGCTCCGAATGAGCGACATCGCCCTGTCTGCACGCTCGCCTTTGGGTTCGCGCTTCGCCTCGCGGAGCGGGACAGTAACGACCCGCTCCTCGAAATCACTGGCGCTCATTCGTCCGTGTCACTCCGGCGCCACTGTCGCCGCTTGGGGTTTCGCTGCACGTCCCGGTCGGTCTTGAGGATGACCCACGCCGGCACGCGGCTGTTCTGCCGGTCGAGCTTCCCGAGGCGCTTCTTCTTCGCCTTCGATTTCTTACTCATGATGTGCCCTTGTTCCCCGCCGTGGCATATATGTGTGTTCTTTTGCGCCGACCCACCGCTCGCACCGCCGGTCACTCTCGACTATCTTCCCTGACACTCGGGTGGGTGAGAACCCGGAGATTATCAGCCGTGAGATTTTGTCCGGAGGGAATTAACGACTAGACTCACAACGCCGAGATATGTATCGTCGGGCGGTTCTCAGGTCGATGGGTGTCGGCGTCGTCGCTGCGACGAGCGGCTGTGTTGCCAACGGCCGGGTTGCAGTGGATTTGTCAGAGAGTGTCACGGTTGAACCGACGGAAGGCTGGTGGACGGAACTCCCCGATGTCGAAGGAGATGGGGCTCTTTCTTTTACCGTTCGGGCTGACCAGATGTTCGACGTGTACTACTTCCAGCGCGAGGACTCCCTCACTCACTACAAGAACTATCTCTACAAGGACGACGAGTCGGAGATGCCGGGGGGCCACGACGAAATCAGTCAGGCGGCTATCCCGAACGACGACGAGAGCAAATACGAGGCCAAAGTTCCCGAAGACGGTGGTCGCAGGAGCATCGACACGGAGGGGAGCCACTACTTCGTCGTCGACCACTCGAACTACGGGATGGGTGCCCGCGTCGAGGCGTCGCAGGACCGCCTCAACGCGTTCGTTGACCTGAAACTCTACGAGAACACGTCGATTATATAACTGCCAGCGGGACCATCAGTGCAATACCCACAGCGACGCCAGCAGTCAGCTCCGGTCGGCCACCGCGGGGGAGTTCCTCGCCGATGTCGAGTGCCTCTGGAATGAATTCTCTGGCGACGAGATAGATCATCGCTCCCGCGGCGAATCCGAATCCGAACGGCAAGAACTCCCTGGCCAGCGTTACGAAGTAGTAGGCGATAGCTGCCCCGATCGGCTGGGGAAGACTCGAGAAGACGGCCCACCAGACCATCCGCCACTCGCTGACGCCCATCGACCGGAGCGGAATCGAGACGGCAACCCCCTCTGGGATGTTGTGAATCGAGATGGCCACGGTCATAAACACCGCCAGGATGGGGAGCGTGAGACCACCGAGAATGAGCGTGTCGCTCGTGGGGACGTTTTCCAGTCCGAGTTCGGCAAAGGAAACACCGACGGCGACGCCCTCCGGAAAACTGTGGACCGTGAGAATCCCGAGAATGAGGACCAGCTTCTTGTAATCAGCTTCCTCGTACTCTCTTGGGTTGAGGTCGGCTCCCTCCAGGAGTTCGTGACCCACCACGACGAGAACGACGCCAGCAATTATCCCAGGACCGATGGCCATGGCCATGTCGACCCACGTCCCGTCGACGACTGCTGCTCCTTCCAGTATCAATCCGAACACCGACGCTGACACCATGATTCCAGATGCCAGTCCCCAGAGGATGACATTCCATCGGGGGCTGATATCGTCGAAGAAGAAAAACGGGATAGCACCGAGTCCCGTCGCCAGAGCGGTGATGAACCCGGCGACGAACACGAGCACCACATTCTCCAGTACTGCCATGGCTGTCGCTATGCCTGTCCACCTTATAACTATCACGAAGTTGATGCTTTTGGCAGCCCTAAACTCGCCCTACCCGAGGGGGACTGACGCGACGGTCGCGTACTCCGGGCCGTCGTCGGTGAGCGTACTCTCGGTGAGTCGAATTTCGTCGACCTGCAGCGTTCCGACGGTCGGGTCCTCGTTCTCGACGACGTCCTGAACCAGTTCCTTGCCGCCGGCATGGGTCATGCGTGCCAGCGTGACATGTGGCGTAAAGTCGTGGTCCTCCGGGTCGAATCCCATCGCTACCGTTCGCTTCTCGACTGCCTCGTGAAGCCGGGTCAGTTGCTCGCTCCCGTCTCGGACGCCGAGCCAGACGACGCTGATATAGTCGAGGCTCGGGAAGACGCCGAGACCGCCGAACTCCGCGGTGAACGGGTCGACGCCGCTGTCCTCGACGGCTCCTGTGAGTGTTTCGACGAGTGCTGGAATCCGGTCGGGGTCGGTATCACCGAGGAACTTCAGCGTGAGGTGGGCCTGTTCGGGGTCGGTAGCGTTCAGCCCACTCGCTCCCTCGAACAGCTCCTGTACGGCCCGTACCTCCTCGGCCAGCCCGTCGAGGTCGACACTGACGAACAGCCGTTTGCTCATACTCTCGATTGCCGGTACGGTCGCTTGAATCTAGCGCCCGTCGTGACTCTGTGTTCCGATAGTCCTGTGACGTAGCCCTTATCCATCTTCCCGCGCAATACGAGAGTATGACTGAGGACCCCGAGGACCACTCGTTCTCGGAGGGGCAGGGGTTCGACGACCCCTACGACGCCTTCGACATCGACCCGCCAGAACTGGAAGTCGACCCCGACCAGGTCGACCCCGTCGACACCCGGGTCGTGACCGACATGCTCGACAAACACAACGTCGGCAGCGACAACGTCGACGCCGACGAACTCATCGACGTTGGCCTGGATTACATGCGCATCAAGCGCCACGAACAGGCCACGGAGACCTTCGAGCGTGCCGCACAGTACGCCGACGACGACCGTATCGAACAGGAAGCGTGGGTGAACAAGGGTGCGGCACACGCCGAACTCGAGGAGTACGACGCCGCTATCGGCGCGTACAAAGAGGCCATCGACATCGACGGCGACTCCGAACACGCCGCGACCGCCGAGACGAACCTCGCCTACGCGCTCTGGGAGTTCGGCCGCACCGAGGAGGCGCTGGAACACTCCGAGCGTGCCGTCGAAATCGACCCGCGATTCGGCCAGGCGTGGTACAATCGCGGCTTCTTCCTCAACGAGCGTGGCCTCGCCGAGGACGCACTGAACTGCTTCGACAACGCCGTTCGACTCGGATTCAAGAACGTCGAACTGCTCGAAGAGAAAGCTGTCGCCCTCGAAGCGCTCGGCGAGGACGAACGCGCCGAAGAGGTGGCCGAAGAGGCCGAAGACCTCCGCAAAGAACAGGAAGAAAAGATGGTCGACCAACAGAACGACCGTCTCTCCGAGTGATACCGACCGTATGACTGCACTGCTACTCAACGAACGCCAGACGCAAAAGGGGTTGCTCGTCTCTGTCTGTGACGCCGACGTACTCGGTGAGTCCTTCGAGACCGACGATGTCTCACTGACCGTCGAGGCGGACTTTTATGACGGAGAGGAAGTCGACGACGAGGCCGCAGTCGAGAGTCTCGCACGCTGTTCGGTTGCCAACATCGTCGGGACGCGTGCTGTCGCCCTCGCTATCGACCACGGCTTCGTTGACGAAGAGAACGTCCTCGACTTTGAGGGGACGCGCCACGCCCAGTTACTCTGGCTGTAACGCTGCCGCAGCAGAGATTTTCTCCAAAGCACCTTTGCGAGTTCGCCCTCCCACACTACGTATGCAACCGTTGTCTGGGGACGAAATCGACGCTCTGCTGACCCGCTGTGGTGTCGGCGTCCTCTCTCTGTACGATGGGACTTACCCGTATTCGATTCCGATGTCGTTCGGGTATGACGGCTCCGAGCCGATTTTCTCTATCCAACTTGGGACGAGTGACCAGAGCAGAAAACGGGACTGTCTCGACCGGAGTACCAAGGTTTGCTTTACCGTCTACGACGAGCCAGAACCGGAGACGTGGGAGAGTGTCGTCATTACTGGTGAACTCGAAGCACTGCCCGAGGAGGCGGCAAAGGCGGCCTTCGCGGCGCTGGCCACCAACGCCGAGTTCCCATCGGACGTGCGTGTCTGGGGCGTTCCGCTGGCGGACGTCGACCTGACATTGTACGGACTCGACGTCGACGAGCGGACTGGCCGGAAGTTCGCTCCCGGCAGGTAGTCGGGACCGACCAGATTCGATTTTCGACTCTGCCAAGGAGAGTTTAGGCAAACCGAAGAATAATTAGCCGTCCAGATGCTCTATTCGACAATGGCAACCACCGAGTCAGACATGCTCGATGTCGAACGAATCAGGGAGGACTTCCCCATCCTCCAGCGAGAGTTCGGCGGCGAGCAGTTGGTCTATCTCGACAACGCGGCCACCTCCCAGACTCCCGACCAGGTGGTCGACACTATCGCTCACTACTACCGGCACACGAACGCCAACGTCCACCGCGGTCTCCACCAGTTGAGTCAGGACGCTTCCATCGCTTACGAGGAGGCTCACGACCGCGTCGCCGACTTTATCGGCGCGGAGGGCCGCGAGGAGATTGTCTTCACGAAAAACACCACCGAGAGCATGAACACCGTCGCCTACGCCTGGGGACTGGCCGAACTCGGCCCCGACGACGAAATCGTGCTCACGGAGATGGAACATCACGCTGCGCTCGTCACCTGGCAGCAAATCGCCAAGAAGACCGGCGCAGACGTGAAATTCGTCCCAGTCGACGACGAGGGGTATCTCGACATGGACGCCGCCCGCGAGATGATTACCGACGACACCGAGATGGTCAGTGTCGTCCACGTTTCGAACACGCTCGGCACCATCAACCCCGTCTCCGAGATTGCCGACATCGCCCACGACCACGACGCGCTCTGTTTCGTCGACGGTGCCCAATCCGTCCCGCACATGCCCGTCGACGTGCAGGACATCGACGCCGACTTCTTTGCCTTCTCGGGCCACAAGATGTGTGGACCGACTGGTATCGGCGTCCTCTATGGGAAAGAACACCTGCTGGCGGAGATGCAGCCGTACCTCTACGGCGGCATGATGATTTCGAAGGTCACCTTCGAAGACTCGACGTGGCACGAACTTCCCTGGAAGTTCGAGGCCGGCACGCCCGTTATCGCCCAGGGTATCGCGCTCGCCGAGGCCTGTGACTACCTCGACGACATCGGGATGGAAAACGTCCAGGCACACGGCGAACATCTCGCCGAGTACGCCTACGACCGCCTCTCGGAGTTTGAGGGTATCCAGATTCTCGGGCCGCCGGGCGACGACCGGAGCGCGCTCGTTTCGTTCAATCTCGGCTCGGTCCACGCTCACGACACCAGCGAGATTCTCAACGAGTTCGCCGTCGCCGTCCGCGCCGGTGACCACTGTACCCAGCCGCTCCACGACAAACTGGGCATTCCGGCATCCGCGCGTGCGTCGTTCTACATCTATAACACGGAAGCAGAAGTCGACAAACTCGTCGAAGCACTCGAGGCAACCGAGGAGTTGTTCGCATAACAGTGCCCACCTACACCTACCGCTGTCTGTCCTGCCGGGACGAGACAGTCGAGCGCGGGTACAACGTATCCCACATCAAACAGACCTGTGACACCTGCGGAGAGTTCGGTCGGCTCATCCACGACGGAGTCTACCAGCAGTTCCAGGAGTTCGAGGAATCCCCACCCGACGGCCTCGACTGGGAGCGTCTCAGCCAGATGGAGAAGTTCATCGTCGCCGAGAAGATGGTTCGAGAGGGCAAGAGCATCGACGACTTCGAGATTGAGAGCGAAGATGACAGTGACTCTGATACTGCAGACGCCGGTACCACGGCGGCCGACGCCGCCGACTGATACTACCGGCTGTCCCTGACCCGAACTTTTCTATCAGTCCCGCTCGTCCGTCGAGACAATGGACCTCGACACCGTTTCGCTCGGCCGGACCGGACTGGAAGTGAGTGAATTCGCCTTCGGAACGTGGCGCTTCGGCCGCGAAACTGACGCTGGGAACCTCGAAATCGACCGCTCACGGGCACTTGAGTTGCTCGACACCTACGCGGACCACGGCGGGCGGTTTATCGACACTGCAGACGTGTACGGCGAGGGCACAAGCGAGTCCTGGATTGGCGACTGGCTCGACGACCGCGACCGCGAGGAGTTCGTCATCGCCTCCAAAATCTACTGGCCAACTCGCGAGGACGACCCAAACGGACGGGGACTGAATCGCAAACACCTCCGACGGCAAATCGACCAGATTCTCGACCGCCTCGGGACCGACTATCTCGACCTCCTCTACATCCATCGCTGGGACGACGATACGCCCGCCCGCGAACTCATGCGCACCCTCGATGGGTTCGTCCAGGACGGCAAGGTAAACTACCTGGGAGCGTCGACACTGGCTCCGAACGCCTGGAAGATTGCCCGCGCCAACGACATCGCCGACCGCTACGGCTGGGAACCGTTCACCGTCACCCAGCCACGCTACAACATCGTCAATCGGGAAATCGAGGGGGAGTACGTGGAGTTCTGTCGGACGAACAATGTGGGGGTGGTTCCCTGGAGTCCGCTCGCACAGGGCTTTCTCACGGGAAAGTACCAGCGCGACGAGGACATGCCCGACGACGCGACTGCATCGGACACGGAAGGGTGGGAGAGTCGGTATCTGACCCCGGAGAACTTCGACGCGCTGGATGTCGTCGAGACGGTCGCCGAGGAAGTCGAGGCCACGCCCGCACAGGTCGCGCTGGCCTACCACCTGTCCCATCCCGACATCACCGCACCAATCATCGGTGCGCGCACCACTGACCAACTGGCGGAGAATCTCCGCGCGGCGACGGTCGACCTCTCGCTGGACCAGTTCCAGCGCCTGGAGGCGGCCAAAGCCGGCCCGTTCGACGACTTGCTTTAATGACGCTCTCGACTGACTTCGAGCGACTCTCGCTCCCGCTCCGGGACGACTTCGGGACCGCTTACGGGACTCGCGAGACCGCGGAGAACGTCCTCGTGCGTATCGCCGACGAGTCTGGGGCAGTCGGCGTCGGCGCGGCATCGCCGGCCGCCTACTACGACGAGAGCGTCGAGAGCGCACTCGCCGCTCTCCCGGAGTTGCTCGTGGTCGTCGAGGACGTGGGTGACCCGCACGCACAGCAACGCATCGAGAACCGTCTTCGCGAGCGCGCACCCGACCAGGCCGCTGCGCGAGCGGCGGTGTCGGTTGCCGTCCACGACCTCGCCGCCAGTCAGCAGAACGAGCCACTCTACCGTCGGTGGGGGCTGGACCCAGCCGGAGCTCCGACGACTTCCTACTCCATTGGTATTGATACACCCGAAAAGATGCGTGAGAAGGCCGAACGCGCCGTCGACGAGGGGTATTCCATTCTGAAGGTCAAAGTCGGAACGAGTGACGATCGAGCGCGCGTGGCAGCCATCCGCGATGCCGCGCCTGACGTACGGTTGCGCGTGGATGCGAACGGTGCGTGGGAGCCAGCCGACGCAATCGCTGCGACGCGGTGGCTGGCAGACCAGACCGTCGAGTTCGTCGAACAACCGGTCCCGGCCGACGACATCGACGGACTCCGCGCCGTCTCAGAGAACGGTGCGCTCCCGGTCGCGGCCGACGAATCGTGTCTCACTGCCAGCGACGTGCCGCGTGTGGCCGACGCCGCCGACATCGTCGTCGTGAAGGTGAGCAAGTGCGGCGGCCTCCGCGGGGCAGTCCAGCAGATTGCGACCGCGAGCGCGCACGGACTGGAGACGATGGTCGGCTGTATGGTCACCACGAACGCCGCCATCGCCGGTGCCTGTCACCTCGTGCCGCTCTGTGACTACGCGGACCTCGACGGGGCACTCTTGCTCGCCGAGGACCCGTACGACGGTGTTCCGATGCCGGGTGGCGACATCGACCTCCAGGCAGTTGCGGCGGGGACGGGCGCACGCAAACCGTAAGATTACGCCGCTACCGGCGGTTCTCCGGCCACTCCGCGAACGAGGACTGTCGCTGACTCCGGTCGATATATTCGCGTTGCATCTCCGTAATCGCCGTTTCGAGCGACAGTCCCTGGTCCAGCGCCTCGCGCACTCGTGCTTTCTTCCAGACGCTCGGCGTGACTTTGTTGTCCCACCGAGCCTCGATTGGGTCGAGGTAGTGGTCGATGTCTTCCTCTGGCACACCGGATTCGCGCAGCCCACGCTGGGCGAACTCGAACACTTCCCCGAAGATGGTGTCGCTGTCGGTCGTTCGGTTACCGTCGCTGCTCACCCACGCGAGGTCGGCACCGAGACCGTCCTCGACGGCGCTGTAGAAGGACTGCTCGGCGTCGTCCCACGACAGTTCGGTCGACGGGTGGTCGGCGGCGACCAGTCCGCGGACTAGCCCGGCAGTCAGCGCCTGCATCCCGACGACATCTCGAATCGTGGGCTGCGTCGGGATGGGACGGTACTCGATGCGTAGCGAGCGTTCGTCGCCGGTGCCGACGGGGTCGCCGCCGACGACACAGCGGAGCCATCGCCAGTAGGTGCCCCGTTTGTGGTCGAACTCCCAGTTGTCGTCGTGGAACGTCTCGCGGTCGCCGTCGTGGACCCACTCCCGGAGGAAGGGGGCATAGAGGTCGTCTGCAACCACACGGTCGACCACTTCGGTGGCGTCGCTGATATCTCGTGGGACTCGGACTTTCTTTTCCTCGGTGTGATTGACCGACTGCTCGAAGGCCGGAATCCGGAGTTCGTGATACGTCTCGTCGACGAGCGCATCCGGGTCCGACACGGCGTCGTAGCAGTCCGCTGGGAGGAACGGTGAGTTCGCAGCGAGCGCCAGCACCGGTCCGAGTGTCCGAATCGCGGCGTTGTAGTATTCGGGGAAGGCCTCGGCGGTCGGAATCTGGAGGTGCGGTTGAATCGAGGTGGCCAGCGATTCGAATAGAATCGTCTGGAACGAATGGTCTGCACCGGGGACCTCGAGGCTAATTTCGCCGTCGGTGAGTCGGCGCGCGTGGTTGTCGATGGCGACGTAGCGCGGGGCCGGGCGCATATTCCGTGCGACGGTCACGTCGTCGTGCCAGTCAACGGTGTCGAGATAGTCGATACTCCCCTCGGCTGGTGGGAGTGTCCACATCGCATCGAGGACGAGTTCCGCGCCGTGGTCGGCTGCGGCCTCCCGTCCGTCGTCGAACTGGTCGGCGATGCTCTCGGCCTGTCTGGCGAGTCCCTGGCCGTCGAGCACGTTCGGGTCGGTGTTCAGTTCGGCGTTGTGCAACCCGAGTTCCTTGTTCGCGGCACTCTCGAAGACGCCGGCCGGCAGCGTCGCCAACTGCCCGGCCGCCCCATCGTCAGTGGCGTCGGCCGACTGTGCGACGGCGTACACTTCCATCTCCAACCCGACGGCAAACTCGTCGTTGTCCATCTCTCCGGCTGCGATAGCCTTCCGGAGTCTCGCGGCTTGCTCGTCGACGCGCTCGGTGAAGGTGGCTTCTGTCTCGGCGGCCAGTGACCGCTCGACGATGTCGGCGATGTCGCTCATCGGTCGAAGAGGTCCTCGTGACCCTCGACGAGGTGTGCGTATTCGCCCGACGCGAAGTCCTCGAAGACGGCGTCGTGGTCGATATCCGTCTCGTCCAGGGGGGTCACGCGAGCGGGCGTCCCGCGGACGAACGATTCGGGTGGCACCTCGTATCCTGACGGGATGACCGTGCCCATCGCGACGAGACTGTCAGCACCGATGGTGGCATCGGAGACAGTGGCGTTGAATCCCACCATCGCGCCGGACTCGACGTGGCTGTCGTTGAGCACCGCGCCGTGACCGACCAGTCCTTCCTCGCCGACCGTCGAGGCGTGCAACACGGCGTTGTCCCCGATTGCACTCCCCGCACCGAGTTCGACCGGGCTGACGTCACCCCGAAGGACCGCGCCTGGCCAGACGGTCACGTCGGGACCGACGCGCACGTCTCCGACAAGCGTACTTTCTCGGCTCACCGAGGCACTGTCGTGGATATCGGGGTCTGCTCCGTCGAACGAGTAGCTACGACTGTCCATAGCGGGCGCAGGTACCCCGCCGACAAAACGTTTGAGTCTGACGCGTGATGATTAGTCGATGTCGACGACCAGCACGGGCATCGAGGCGTTCTTCAGGACGCGCTCGGTGGTGCTGCCGAGGGTGACCATCCGGTCGCGATTTGTCTGGCTGTGTGTTCCCATCACGACGAGGTCGATTCCTTCCTCGTCGGCGTAGTCGGTAATCGTCGTGTAGGGAATACCGTCCTCGCTGTGTGTAACACACTCGACACCCTCGTCCTCGATGCGAACGCGTGCGTCGTCGAGTGCGATGTCCGCCTCTTCTTCGAGTGACTGACGAATCTCGTCTTTACTCTCGTCGCTGGCAGCCGTGTAGAGGCGCTTGTCCACGACGTAGAGGACGTGGATGCGTGCGTCCTGGTCGTTTGCAACCGTGATTGCGTGTTCGAGTGCGTCGACGATGCCGCTACTGCCGTCAGTCGGCAAGAGAATGTCGTCGTACATACTGCGCCTCTCTCTCGGACCGGACTTAAACACTGTGCGTCTCCCGCCGATGGGTTGCACTCCGGGAGAGCCACTCGTCGGTTCTTCCGTTAGCACTCTTGCCTGATCTGGTGAAACAACTGTTGAGTCTCTGATAGTGATAGACGTTGGCGTGCAAGATGTAGAGGGTGAAGTCAGCAAAATAGCTCTTTTATTTCCCACTCTCACGCTGAATCACTCAGGTGCTAAGCTTACTTACTCGTCAGGATTAACCCTGTCCAGCGGGTACTGTTAGTATGATTGACCAATCCGTTGGTGATGTGATGACACAGTCGGTTCGAACAATTCCGCCAGAGACGACGGCCTGTGATGTTGCGAC
>JAZKTK010000176.1:0-2793 GCA_036625595.1 Haloarculaceae archaeon
TCAGGTCCGACTGCTCGCGCGCGATCTCGGCGGCGTTCCGGTGACGCTGCTCTACGCTAAAATAGCACCCCAACGCATTTGAATCCACCGAGGGTCGACTCCCGTACCACCAATGCGGACGCGAGAAACACGCCTGCCGGCTGAATCACGCTGATTTATATCTCATTTGACTGGAGTCGCCGAGAGAGCACCGATCCGACAATAGAGGGCCTCACACCCGATTTTCGGCAGTGGTGGTGTCTGTCATCCGTCGGACGCGACCACAAAACATTTAATACAGCCACTCGGTGGTTACGACTGTACCCCTGCCCATGGTGAGAGTAGTAAGTACGCTGGCGCTGTTCGACGACGCCCGGTCGCACCGGAGACGTGGACGGTCGAACGCTGCTCTCGCCGACAGATAACACAACACAATACAAACTATGACAAGCAGAAACGAAAAAATACGAGCGCTGTTCCTCACAGCGATCATGGTGATGTCGGTATTCGCCATGACCGTCGCGTTCAGTGGGGCAGCTGCAGCAGCAAGTGCCGATCGTGGCGATGATACTGGTAACTGGGATACTGCTATCGGTGGAGGAAACGTTTCCTCTGGAGCAGTTATATACCAGGGTGAAGACAATATAACTTTCTGGAACACTGGTACCACCAGTGAGGTCAGCCCAGCCAACCTCGAACGGACGGCTGGCAGTGCTGAAGGCGAAACGTTGCAGATGCCGATTCCCGACGACGCCGATACGGGGAAATACGCTATCGACGGGAACGCGTCGAATTTCAACGTCACCGTCCAGTCGCCGCGCGTGACGACCCTCGAAGTCCAGAACAACGAGGGAGCGGACGTCGCTGGTGGCCTTCTCCGCACTGACCAGAACGACTCGCAAGTCTACATCGAGTACAACTACGATAATGCGGAGAACATCGAACTGACCGTCGAAGACGAGAGCGGTCTGGATGTCACCGGCGAGATTGTTACCGCCGGTGCTACGAACGACAGTGATTTTGATGGAATCGCGACAATCCCCATCGACCCGGGCAGCCTTGACTCGGGTGACTACACGTTCACCGTCGAGGGTGTCGAAGACATCAGCGGCGGTGACGCCACTGAGTCGACGACCGTGACGATCACGGACGATCAGACGGCTTCGCTCAGCGTCGACAGCGACGAAATCACTCAGGGTGAGAACCTCGGGTACACGGTCGACAACAGCAACGAAGACAACCTCCACGCCGTCTATATCGAATCCGACGAGTTCCGGGAGAACGTCGATGTCGAAAACTACATCGACATCTTCCGCAACACCGGTGACGCAGTCGAAACCGGTGTCTACGAAAGCGGAAACTCTCGTGTGAACGCGAGTAACATCAGTGCCAGCGACGCCGATGGCCTTGAATACGCCTACGCAGTTGTGGAGATAGATGGCGGCCAGGCGACTGCCGACATCGAGACGCAGTGGCTCGACGACACTAATGTCGACCTCTCGCTCGTTGAGGCAAACATCACCGGTAACTACCTCAACGGGACTGCGACGAATGGCTCGCTACACGACAATAACGCGAATCTGGTTGATGCGTTCGGCGACGATCTCGACGACGATACCGACTTCGACGTCGTTGAAGGAACGGTCGCAATCGACAATCCGACGGGAGCCTACGTTGTCAACTCCGAGATCACAGTCAGCGGCACAGCCGACGAGGGCATCGAGGACGTTGCGTTCTACGCCCGAGACAACGCTAACTTCGAGCTGGTGACAATCGACGGCGAGCGCACCGTCGATGTCGCTGGTGACAACACATTCGAAGAGGAAGACATCAGCCTCTCGGCTGGCCCACAGCAGGGTGACGAGATCCTGTCGTTCCCCGGCACCTATCGGTTCGGTGTGATCGACGCACAGGATGCTGACCTCGACAGTGATGGAACGCTCAACGTCGAAAATGACCTGGATACGTCGGAGTTCAACTCCGGTGTCAGTAGCACTGTCGGCCTCAGAGTCGTCGACACCGCACTCGAAGGCGAATTCGTGACCTACGGTGGCGAAATCGCTGACGAGGATACGGGTGTCGGACTCGACGTCAGCGGGACCGCCGTCGGCATGAGTGACACCGGTATCGTCGCCGTCTTCGTCGGCGAACGTGGGAACGTGCAATCCCACGAGATATCGGTCGACGAAGAAAATGGCACGTTCGAGGAGGAAGAACTGGCCCTCGACACCCTCTCGCAGGGAGTGGCCTCTGCTCACCTCCTCTCGTCCGCTCGTGACGGTCACTGGGGCGCCAACACCGGCGGTGGCGGCGATCTCTCCGCCCTCAACAGCTACCTCACGTCCACCAACCTCAACGCTGGGAACAGCCCGGCCGGCGGTGACCAGGTCCGCTCGCGCATCGTCGGGAGCACCATCGACGACACGGGTAGCGACGACCTGATGGTCACGCAGAACTTCCGCATCACGGATGCACGGACGTCAGTCGAGGCCCTCTACCCCGAGGCCTCGCCCGACGCCGATACCGTCGAGAGCGGTGAGACGATGGTCGCCGAGGGGACCACCAACAGACTCCCCCAAGAGAGCGTGATCACCGTCGAGATCCTCAACCAGGACGAGGAGTCTGAGACCCTGACCTCCACCGAGGAATGGGGTACTGATGGCCAGTGGTCCGTCACGCTCGATACGACCGACATCGAACCGGGAACCTACGTCGTCGAAGCTGACGACGGCACAAGTACGGACCGCCAGGAATTCGAGATAGTCGCACAGCGCTCGACGCCGACGCCGGAACCGACGCCGGAACCGACGCCGG
>JAZKTK010000063.1:0-17250 GCA_036625595.1 Haloarculaceae archaeon
TCGGCCGCGACCGAGCCAGCGCGTTTCTCGACGACCGCTGACCGGGCCACTACCGATTGTATATCGCTATATGCAGTTTATCGCGGAGACAGCACAGACAGCTCCAAAGTGTGCCAGAAGGAGCGAAAAGCGGCGCTACTCGGCGAATTCGTCGACTGATTCGAACTCGTCGTCGGCGACGGCAGCAGCGAGCGCGTCGATGTCGACGCTCTCGACGTGGTGCGGGTATTTGCGCTGGAAGTAACCGACGATGTTCGTCACGTCGCGCGCGAGCAGTTCGTCGCTGTTGTCGTGGTCGGTCGGCACGGCCTGTGGCCAGTCGAAGACAGTCACACCCTCGCTGTTGACGAAGACGTTGTACTCGCTCATGTCCGCGTGGACGAAGCCGGCGGCGTAGGCGGTGGCCATCTCGTCGAGAACCAGGTCGAGTACCGGCACGACCTGGGCGTCTTCGAGTTTCGCCCGGCCGAGTTCGACGCCGTCGATACGCTCCATCACGACGGCATGACGGTTGTGGTCGATGGGCTGGGGAACGGAAACGTCCGGATAGAGGGTTTCGAGGGCCTCGTACTCGCGTTCGGCCGCCTTCCGGGCAGTGTACATCCAGGAGACGTGTTCCTTGTCGGACGTGTACTCCCGTTCGCGGTTGACTTCCCGAAAGTCGGTGTACCCCTCGCGGTGGAACTTCAGGGCGAGCGGTTTGTACGACCGCACTTCGTAGACGTCGCTCTCTTTGCCGACACCAAGCGGTGCGCCGACGCCCTCTATCGTCTCGCGTTCGGCGAAGGTGTGCAACGCGAGTGCGTCGTACCCCTCGAAGGTGAGCCGGTAGCCCTCGTACTGAATCGTCTTGCGTTCGAGGAGGCCGCGGCGCTCACACCGGTCGAGCCGGTACTCGACCTCCTCGGGCGTCAGGTCGGCGAAGTCGGGCAGTTTCGCCCCGTCGACCCACTTCGAGAAGCGCATCCCCTGTTCTAACCCCGAGAGCAGATAGAAGTCCTCGGCCTCGAGCTCGGCCATCTCACTGGCCACGTTTTCGACCATTACCAGCCCGTAGCCGGTCGATTCCCAAAAGGGTAGCGCGTCGACACACAACATGCGATAAAGTGCATGCCGCGATATAGAATTGCGGTCGCACCGCCACTGTAATCGAACAGTCGACAGCAGCGGCTGGAGTTGGGAGTGGTGTTTTAACACGGAGAACGCGTTAGGTACGGTAACTGCATGAGAGAGGGAATTCGCGCGACTCGCGCGGTGGCAGGCTCGAACGAGGTGGCGGACCGACGAATCGTCACGGACGGGGGAACGGCAGCCACCGAAGGCGAATTACCGGCAGGTGAACGCGCACTCCAGGACCTCCACGAGGTTGCGTCCAGCACCGAGTACACCCAGATGGAAAAAATCGCTCGAATGCTCGATATCGGGCGCGAGCGGCTGGGCGTCGATCTGGCCTTTCTGACGGAAATCGACGACGAGACACAGGAGATAGTCGAGTCAGTCGGTGACCACCCCAAACTCCAGCCAGGCTCGACGGCACCGCTGGAGGAAGCCTATTGCCGGAAAACGCTGAATCAGGAGACGCCGCTGGCCGTCGACAACGCAGTCGAGGAGGGGTGGGGGGACGACCCGGCCTACGAGCGGTTCAGTCTGGGCTGTTATCTCGGTGCAGCAATCTACGTCGACGGCGAGCAGTACGGTACGGTCTGTTTTGCGGACCACGAGCCACGGGGGCGGGACTTTACGCTCTCGGAAAAGACGTTCGTGGACCTGCTGACCGACTGGGTCAGCTACATCCTCGAACAGCAGGCCTACGAAAAAGAGCGCCAGTCCCACTACGACCGGCTCTCGGGACTGCTCGACACCACTCAGCAACTGATGCAGGCCCGCGACCGCGAGGAAGTCGCCGAACTCGCGGCGAAGGCTGCCGCCGACGTACTCGGCTTCGATATCAATATGGTGCGAGTGTACGACGCCGACGCCGGAACGCTGGTCCCAACAGGCGCGACGGCGGCCATCAAAGACTACCTGGGTGACCGGCCGGTCTACGACGTGGGTGAAGGCCTCCCTGGCGAAGTGTTTGCCACCGGCGAACCCCGTATTATCGACGACCTTCGGACAGTCGACACAGACGTAGACACCGACGAGATTCGCTCGGCAATGTACTATCCGGTGGGCGTCCACGGCACGATTAGCGTCGGTGCAGTCGAGCCGGAAGCGTTCGACGAGACCGACGAACAGGTGCTCGCGCTGTTGGCAACGGCGGCTGCTGCAGCCTTCACTCGGGCGAAACGCGAACGCGAGGTCCGGGAGGCCCGCGAGCACGTCGAAACCGTCCTCGAACGGGTCAACGGTCTCATCGAGAACACCATCGAGGTTCTGGTCGAAGCGACCACCCGGGACGAACTGGAGGCAGGCGTCGTCGAGCAACTCGCGGCGGCGGACCCGTACACGTTCGCGTGGGTCGGTCGACCTGACGTCGCGACAGACACCATCACCCCGGCAGCGTGGGACGGGACGGCAGCGCTGCCATTCGAGGACGTAACTTTCGAACTCACCGAGGACAGCATCGTCGGCAAAGCGTACACGGCCGAGACGGCGCAGGTCAGACAGGACGTGAGAGCCGACGAGCAGTGGACCGAACTCGTCGCTGACGCTCCGGCCCGGTCGATGATGGTCATCCCGCTGGTGTACAAAGACACCAGCTACGGCGTCCTCGCAGTTCTGAGCAACAAGTCCGACGCGTTCGACGAACGCGAACAGGTCGTCCTCAGCGCGCTCGGGCGTGCGGTCGCGAACGCTATCAACGCCGTCGAGCGGGGTCGTATCCTCGATGCCGACAAAATCATCGAACTGGAGTTTGCCATCGACGACTCGGGTCTGCTCTTTAGCAGACTCTCGCGGGCCGCAGATTGTACGGTGACGGTAGCCGGAACCGACTACCGGTCCGACGGGACGCTCCAGGTGTATCTCACCGCGGAAGGGGTCGACGGCGAAGAGCTGGCACAACTCGCGCGCGAAGACGAGGCAGTCAGCGAAGCGACGTGTATTGCCAACCACGACGACAGCTGTCTGGTGGAGCTCATCGTCGAAGAGTCACTGGTTGCGACACTGACCGAGTACGGGGCAGTCCCGCGACACGTCGTCGCCAGCAACGGGCAGGCGCGCTTTACTGTCGAGTTGCCCTACGAAGCAGAAGCCCGGGAGCTGTACGACCTCGTCGAAGAGCAGTATCCGGGAACGGACCTCGTGGGCTATCACGAGCGCGAGCGACCGGTCCAGACGAGACAGGAGTTCCGCGCAGCGCTGGCCGACCGCTTCACCGACCGCCAGGAGACGGCACTTCGGACGGCGTTCCTCGGTGGCTTCTTCGAGTGGCCCCGTCAGATCGACGGGAACGAACTCGCCGAGGCGATGGACATCTCCCGGCCGACCTACCACCAGCACCTCCGAGCGGCTCAGCAGAAAGTCCTCGAAGAGCTGTTCGACCCGGAGATGTAGCACGACGGGCGTGGAGAACGTCCTCGAATACGGCGAGCAGCCGCTGTCGATAGCCTCAATTGGACGCCAGCCTGATTTTGAGGAAGCGACCGTACATGGCACGACTCGAACGGCTCACCGTGTACCCGGTGAAGGGACTGGACGGTCTCGACGTCGAGAGCGTGCGTATCGTCGACGGTGGCACGCTCGCTCACGACCGCGAGTACGCGCTCTTCGACGCAGACGGCGACGTGATAAACGGCAAACGAACGACTCGCGTTCACGAGCTGACGACGGCGTTCGACCGGCCGACCGGCGAGCTATGCGTCGAGGCGCCAGCCGGCGGGCGTCAGCGCTTCGACCTCGATAGCGAGCGCGACCGGGCCGAGGCGTGGTTCGGTGACGTGCTCGGCGTGGACCTGACGCTCCGGCGGGACGAGACGCTGGGGTTCGTCGACCGACGAGAGATGGGACCGTCGGTCATCAGCACCGAAACCCTCCGGACCGTCGCCTCGTGGTTCGACGGGATGACCGTCGAAAGCGCGCGCCGCCGTCTCCGTGCGAACGTCGAGATTTCGGGCGTCCCGGCCTTCTGGGAAGACCGCTTCGTCGGCGACGACGCACCCACCTTCGACGTTGGCGGCGTTCGCTTCGAGGGTGTGACGCCGTGTGGCCGGTGTGTCGTCCCACAACGGGACCCCGACACCGGCGAATCGATAGCCGGGTTCCGTGAAACCTTCGTCGAGAAGCGCCGGGAGACGTTCCCTGACTGGGCCGACGAAGCCGCCTTCGACCACTACTACACCACGATGATTATCACACAGATTCCAGCAACAGACCGCGGCAAGACGCTCCGGGTCGGCGACCAGGTGGCGAGTGAGACATGACGGTAGCCGAAGCGGGTGACAGTCACGTGGATAGCAACAGGTTCGCGACGACCTGATCACCCCCGCGGACGGCCCACTACGAACTCGTCGAGAGAACGCCTCTCTCCGGTTAGACCAACCACCAGGGTACCATCGCAGAAATCTGCAAACAGCTGTGCGGTCCCGAGACATAACGTGAAAAACTATAGTCACGCAGTTTCGATGTGGAATAGATGGTCCACCGCTGGCGGTGTCGTCACTGTGAATTTACCGTCTGGTCGGCAACTCAGGGAACGATAGTCGACGCTGTCAAATCTCACCTTCTAGAGCACCACCGGAACCAGGTCTCGAAGCCCGACTTCCGGACGATATGGGAGTGTCCGTACTGCGATCAGTCCGGCGAAAGCCACGACGAACAAGACGGACTCAGCCAGTTCAGGGATCACCTGTTCGAACACGGGAAGCCACTCATCGAGACGGACGTGCACGTCGCAGCGGAGGTCAACGGCGCTGGGAGCGTGCTCGTTCGCTCACCACTGAATTCGAACGGGGCGGACAACGCACGCATGCACTTTCTCACACCCGGCGATATCGTCGTGTTCGTGACGACGACACCCGGCGATCGGATTCGGCTTCTCAAAGATAGGCTCCAGAAATGGCCGGCGTGGACGGTCATCCTGACGACCAAAGAGACGCCGCTCGCCGGCGTCGACAACGTCGACCTGTCGAACGCCCCGCTGGAAGTCGTTCGGCTGGACAGACGCCTGGGGCTGTCCGACCTCGGCGAGACAGTGTCCCGCGTTCTCGACGAACAGAAGCGTAAAAACGGCAAGGTGTCGTTCGAATTTGATATTCTCTCGGAGATTATCGAGAAGTTCGAGACCCAGACAGTGTTCAAATTCCTGCATTTGCTCACACGGCGACTTGCTGATGTCGGTGCGCTCTCTCATTTCTACGTCAATCCGAGCGCACAGTCGGCCTCGACGATAAACATATTAGAGCAACTGTTCGACATCTCGATTACGGTAAACGAGCAGACCTTCGTGACCAGCGCTCACAACGGCAGCCGCTGACGTGCCAGCAGAGTGGTATTCGCTCACTGCTCTTCGGAGTCGTCGTGCTGTGTGCGTTTCCGTTCGGTGTAGTCGGCCGGGTCGCGGACGTACGTGTAGTCGACGGAGTTTGTCACCAGCTCCTTCGACAGAGAGCTCCCGATTTCTTCGAGCACTCCCGACGCCAGGTCGACGGCCTCGTCTGAACCCTGCTCGTCTTGCACGTAAATGTGTAGTCTGCGTTCGAGTTCGTCGCTGTCGAGTGAAGCGAGACTCGCGGCAGCAAGCTTCGCGGTCTGTTCGTCCTCGTCGTCGAGGGCATCGATGAGACAGTCGTACACGTCATCACGGGTGTCGCTATCGGGGTCGGCAACGGTCCCAAGGAGCCACGTCGCGTTACGCCGAATCTCCCAGCGCTGGCTCTCGGACATGACATCGAGCAGCGGTGGGACAACCGCCGCAGTATCGATGCGCTGGAGTTGCTCGGCGACAGTTCCCCGAACTGTCTTGCTCCGGTCCGGTGGTGCGTCGACGAACAACTGGATGAGCGAGACGAGTGCCGTTCGCTGAATTGACTCGGAGTCGTCTTCGAGGGCTTTCAGCAGGACGACAATCGGTTTGAAGCTCCCGAACTGTCCGAGTTCGTCGACGGCGATACGCCGGAGTTCCTCGTTGTCTGCACGAGCCAGCGGAATGAGCGGTTCGAGTGCAGGCTGAGAACCGATACTGCCGAGCGCGTTGGCAGCCGCCTGTTGGACGATTGGATTGCGGTCGTCCAGTCGGTCTGCGAGTGCCGGGATACACCGGGAGTCGCCGATACGCCCACAGGACCGAGCGGCCCGCTCCCGGACCCGTGGCGCGGAGTCGTCTAGCGCGTCGAGCAAGTGCGGAACCGCAGTCTCGTCACCCATCCGCCCGAGCGCCGCAGCCGCGACCATGCGAAATTCCGGATAGTCGGCATCGAGCCAGCCGACCAACGTCCGGGAGGTCACCCAGTCGGGAGCCTCTTCGGTGTCAAAGCTGGCCATCTCATCTATCAGATGGTCGAGCGCGGGCTGTCCGTACCGGTAGAGCGCGTCGATGGCGCGAGCGCGGACGCTCTCGTCGTCGTCTTCGGTCACGGTGTAAACGAGTGCACGGACGGCATCCTCGTCGTCATCGTGTGTCGAAACGTCGGCCAGGTCACCGAGAACCTCGGCTGTTCGGCGGCGAATCTCCGGCTTGTCACTCTGTCGGAGATACGAGATGAGCTTCTGTGTCTCGGAGTCGCGTGCAAGTTCGTAGAGAAACGTCGTATCTCGTGCTGGCTGGTCGTCAAACATGATTCGTCGTGAGCGGCGGATGCCGGCGAGCGTGGGAACGGATCGAGAGTTCCCCGCTGTCGAACCGTAACTGGACAGCCAACGTACATAAGTATGACTGCTGGCACAGGGTCGTCGCAGGTAGGAACATTTGTACCGGACGGCGCCGAATGAAGAACCGATGGACGGGCCACTGTGGACGGAAGAACACGCGCCAGCGCTGTCGGAGTTGCCCCAGTCCGAAGTCCGTGACCGCTTCGAGCGGGCAATCCAGGAACCGATGAACCTCGTCGTCCACGGACCGAAAGGCAGTGGCAAGACCGCAGCAGTGCGTGCGCTCACGCGCGAGACACACGAAAAACCCGAGGCCGACCGCGTCGAAATCAACGTCGCGGACTTCTTCGGGATGTCGAAGAAGGAACTCGCTTCCGACCCCCGGTTTTCACGCTTTATCGACGCGAAGCGCCGTCGCAACTCCTCGAAAGCCGACCTCATCAACCACGTCCTCAAGGAGTCGGCGAGCTACTCCCCAGTGTCGGGTGACTACAAGACCGTCGTCCTCGACAACGCCGAGGGGATGCGCGAGGACTTCCAGCAGGCGCTCCGGCGGGTGATGGAGCAGTACTACGAGGCGACACAGTTCGTCATCGTCACCCGCCAGCCCTCCTCGCTAATTCCCGCGATTCGCTCGCGGTGTTTCCCTATCCCGGTCCGGTCGCCGACGCCGGAGGAAATCGTCGGCGTCCTCGAACCCATCGTCGAGGCTGAAGGCGTCGACTACGACACAGAGGGCCTGGAGTACGTCGCCGGCGCGGCCGACGGTGACATCCGCGCCGCGATTCTGGGTGCCCAGACCACCGCCGAGCAGGCGGGCGAGATTACGATGAACACCGCCTACGAGACGCTCTCAGCGGTTGGCGTCGACGAGCGCGTTGGGGAGATGCTGACCGACGCCGAAGCTGGGGCGTTCACCGACGCCCGGTCGACGCTGGACGAACTCCTCGTCGATGAGGGGTACAGCGGCACCGAAGTGCTGGACGACGTGCTGACAGTGGCGCGCTCGCGGTACACCGGCGACGCGCTCGCTCGCCTGCACCGGCTGGCCGGCGAGATAGATATGGACCTGAAAGAGGGGACGAACGATCGGTTACACATCAGTCACCTGCTCGCAGAGCTGGGTGACGACGTGACTGGTCGCGAGTGAACGACCGGCTCCACCTGTCGCATCTGTTAGCCGAGTTGGGTCAACACACAGTCGGACGAGTCGTTCCTGAAACCGGCGCAGCCGCTGACCAGCAGCGACACAGTTAGCCCAGTCTGTGCGAGATATGTCCGAACGGGCGAGCACTGTACGCAACGCAGAGCGGGCCGGAATGAAGTGTTTTGTGTCGGACACGCCGCCGGCCTGTCGGAAAAGAACCAAGAGCGCGGCGGCCAAACTGCGTGTAGATGGTCCCCTCTCCGACACAGGTGGCACTTGGTGTCGCAATCGTCCTCGTCCTCACCTTCGCGTGGTACGCGGGCGGCGGGCGGTGGCGAGCGCGTGTCTCCGACAGACTCCTCTACGGAATCCCGTGGGGGACGCTCGTCATCGTCGGTATCAACGGCGCCTTCTATTTGCTGGCACAGGGCGGCCTCCAGAACTTCGAAGACCCCGTCTTCCTGCCGTTCGTCTCGTGGTCGTACTTCTACCCGCTCGGGATGGCGACCGCCGGTATCGCCCACGGCTCCGCGAGCCACATCATCGGGAACATGGCCGGGACGCTCGTGTTCGCCCCCATCGCCGAGTACGTCTGGGGGCATCACCCGCCGGACGCGTGGGGGAACCGACTCGGCGGCCTGGCCGGGCGCTTCGACGCCGGCCACCCCAAAAGGATGCTCCAGCGACCGTGGGTCCGGGCCGTCGTCGTCTTCCCCGGCATCATGCTGGCAGGCGCGCTCTTTACCAGCCTCTTTTCGCTGGGGCCGGGCATCGGCTTTTCCGGGGTCGTCTTCGGCATCATCGGTTTTGCCATCGTGACCGCGCCGCTTGCGGCCGTCGTCGCGGTCGTCGCCGCCAGCGCACTCGGCCAGCTGGTGACGGCGCTGCGCCAGCCAATCGTCCGGGCTGGCATCGAATCGGGCGCACCCGGACCGCCGACCTGGGCCGGTATCGGCTTTCAGGCACACATGCTGGGATTTCTGATCGGCGTCCTCCTGGGCGTGGGATTGCTGGTCGCGCGGGAGCGTCGGCCGGCCGTCGAGCGGGTGTTCTTCGCGACGGTGCTGGTGGGCCTGGTCCAGTCGCTGTGGCTCATCTCCCTGCCTGAAGATGCGAACACCTTCGTCCTCTATCGGGGTGCTGGGACAGTGCTGGTGTTGCTGCTGTCGGTGCTGGTTGCGGTGGCGGCCGGCGGGAGTGCGAAAGAGCTGCCACGGCCCCTCTCGGTGTTGCCACGCGCACCGACCAGGCGCCAGATTGCGACCATCTGGCTGCTTATTCTCGGCCTCTTCGGCGCACTCGGTATCGCCGGAGCTGCAGTCTCCGACGAGTCGTTCTGGCTCGTCACGATTACGACCGTCTTCGTCACGCTGCTGTTCGCGGTGCCCGCGCTCCCGCCGCTCCTGCCCGACCGACTCCTCGCCAGTCCGCTTTCGCGCCGGCAGGCCGCAGTCGGCACCATCGCTGTCTTCACCGCACTCGTCGGCCTCGTCGGTGTCCCCTACGGATTCGTGCTCGTCGACGACGGCAGTATCGAGAATTCGACGAGTGTCACAGTCGAGGACTACCAGATTGCCTACGTCGATAACGGGACCACCGGCCACTCGGCCATCGGCGATTTCATCGAGGAAGAAACCTTACAGAGCAACGTCAGCGGTGTCGTCGTCGTCAGCGACCAGCGGGAGATGTGGACGACTGCCGTCCAGTCGTCCTTGCTTGCCCACCAGGGCAACGCGAGCGTGTCGGTCGGCGGGGTCGGCTGGCGCGAGACCGTCGATGTCGAGCGCCGTGGCTGGTCGGTCGTCGGAAACGGGAGTGCCTACGTCGTCGACCTCATCGTGGACGGCGAGCGCACGCGGTCGTACACGTCCTCGGCCGTCCGGGCCGACGTGCGCGTCGACGACCACAGCAGCAGTGTCGTCCCCGCCGAAGACGGGTTCGATATCCGGGTGAGCCAGAACGGGAGCACGGTCGGAACGGTGGCGATGCCCGAACTCAACGAAACAGCGACGGCGGGACCGCTAGCGTTCGCAACCGAGAGAAAAAGCGGCGAGGTAGCGGTGTTCGCGGAGTCTGACGGCACCCGGGTTCGAATCGGGACCCGGGAGAACTAGAACGGCTGTGTGCCCCGCCGAAGGTCGAGTGCGGCGGCAAAGTCCGACCGGGAGACGACGCCAACGACAGCGCCGTCACGTTCGACGAGCGCGACCTCACCCCGGCTCTGGCTGAGTTCGACGAGCGCGTCGAAGGCATCCATGTCGGCGTCGAGACGCGAGAGATCGGTCGTCACGAGGTCGTCGACTCTGGTGGTGTCGTAGTCGGCGGTGTTGACGGACCGCATCGCGTCGGCGGTCACGGCCCCGACGACCCTCCCGCTGGCGTCGACGACTGGGAGGTCCGTCCGCCGAGCAGCAAGGAGTCGCGGGAAGAGGTCGGCGAGCGTCTCGTCGCCATCGACGGGGTCGATTTCGGTGAGGAGGTCCGCAACAGTGAGGTCAGAGAGCAGTTCGGAGATGACGACCATCTTGGACTCGCTGGTTGCCGCGCCGTAGA
Source organism: Haloarculaceae archaeon (assembly GCA_036625595.1). Lineage (GTDB taxonomy): Archaea > Halobacteriota > Halobacteria > Halobacteriales > Haloarculaceae > Salinibaculum. The sequence continues at coordinate 10,451 of JAZKTK010000063.1, forward strand.
TGAAGAAGGCGAGCAACAGGAGGATTGGACTGAACGCAAGGACACCCACAACAGCAAAGAGGACGGCAAAGATGGTCCCGATACGGGCGGCGACCTGGGTGGCGCGCGTGTAGGAGAGCCACCGGGAGAGGAGCGCCCGGAGGACACGACCGCCGTCCATCGGGAAGGCGGGCAGCAGGTTGAACACGGCGAGGACGACGTTCGTGACGGCGAGCCAGCCGACGACGAAGACGACGGCGGGTGCAGACGCCGGGATTGCCGTGAGTGCGAGCAAGCAGACGCCGGCGACCAGAAAGCTGGTGATTGGACCGGCGATAGCAATCCAGAACTCGCGGTTCCACTCCCGGGGCATCTCGGTGAAGCTAGCCAGTCCGCCAAGAATCCAGAGCGTGATGGACTCAGTCTGGATACCATAGCGCATCGCAGTCCAGGAGTGACCGAGTTCGTGAATCCCGACGCTGACGAAGAGACCGACGGCAGCGAGGATACCGACCGTCCAGCGCTGACTGGCGAGTTCGGCGGCGTCGATGCTGACCGGTGCGACCCCCTCGATGACGTCCGCGTAAACGGCAATCTGTTCGCCGCTGCCGATGAGATACGCGAGAATTGGCAGGAAAACGAGTAGCGATATGTTAACTCGTATCGGGATGCCCCAGATACTCCCGAGCGTGTAGTTTCGCATCATGGTATACGGTGCGTCGGACAGGTATAATTGCTGGGACCACCACCTCAGACGAACTCGACGAGCTTTCGGATTTCGTCACCCCTCTCTGCGTACTGGAGAACGAGGTGCTTCCCGATAGATGGTTGATACCGGCCTCTGTCGGGCGAAACTCACCCTGGAGGTTTCGGATAGATGTTTGCTAGGAGAGGAGAGTACGAGTCGGCTGGACGGTCGGAACGGCCTTCGAAATGCTTTTACGCGATTCAGGGTGAAGATACACCAACATGGATATCGATATCATCGAAGAAGACGAGAACCCTATGTTGCACCGGACGGACGTCCGGTTCGAGGTCACTCACGAGGAGGCCACGCCCTCCCGGCTCTCCGTGCGAGACTCGCTTGCAGCCATGCTGAACAAGGACAGCGAGGAAGTCGTCGTCCACAAACTGGACACGAAGTTCGGGATGCGAACGACCATCGGCTACGCGAAGGTCTACGAGACGCCCGAGCACGCACAGGACGTCGAGCAGGACCACATGCTCAACCGCAACAAGATTGTCGCCGATGGTGAGGTCGAAGGCGAGGAGGCCGAGGAGGCATAATGCCCCGACACGAACTCTACAACGACGACGGCGAGGCCGAGCGCGAACTGTGTCCCCGATGCGGCGATTCGTTCCTCGCTCAGCACGACGACCGCCAGCACTGCGGCAAGTGCGGCTACACTGAGTGGGAGTAGTAGACTACTTTTTGTTGCGTCGGGTCTCGGGCGCGCTCTTCGAGCGCGCACGGCACCCTCCTTACAAAAACATAGTGAAAAAGGCCGCTCACGCTCGGTAGAGCGTTCGCGGATACTATCCGAGCGGCTACCGCACCCGCACAGCAACAGCAGCCCTCCCCTTCCCCGAGTCGTGCGACCTCGCGCATCTGCTCACGGCTCACTCCGTTCGCCGCTCGCTTTCGAGACGGTCGCTCTGCTCACGTCTCGCAGCGCTCGGTACGCGCTCCCGGCCACCCGCAACGGCGACTAATTAGCAACCAGACAACAGCCACCGCCACCGCTGTCACCCGGTGACATTCACGTCAGCACGTATTCAAGACCTTCCAGTGCGTATACACCAGCGATGACTGACGTTCCGCCGACACCTGGCATTCACCACGTGACGTGCGTTGCGGGCGACCCGCAGCGAAACATCGACTTCTGGGTCGAAACGCTGGGCCTCCGACTGGTCAAGCGCTCTATCAACCAGGATGACCCCGGCACCTACCACTTCTTTTTCGCGGACGCAGAAGGGACACCGGGGACGAGTATGACGTTTTTCCCCTGGGAAGATCTCTCCGCTGGGAAAGTCGGGTCGGGCCAGGTCTCCCGGACCGCGTTTCGCGTGCCAGAGGGCAGCCTCGACTACTGGGAGGAGCGCTTCGAGGAGTACGACGTCGACTACGCCGACCGCGTCGAGCGGTTCGGCGAGACCGTCCTTCCCTTCCGAGACCCGGACGGGCTGCCGGTCGAACTGGTCGAAGTCGAAATTCCCGACGACGATCCAACGGTGGCGTGGACGGAGTTCGTCCCCGAAGACGCCGCCATCCGCGGCTTCCACTCCGTGACGCTCTGGCTAGCAGACCCCCAGCCGACGATGGACCTGCTCCGGACGATGGGACTCGAAGAGCACGGGACAGAGCAGGCACAGGGTGACACGCCCGGTGACGAGCGAACCCGATTCGTGGCGTCCGGGCCCGTCGGCTCGTACGTCGACGTGCTCCCGACCGTCGAGGGTGGCCGCCAGGGCCACGGCACGGTCCACCACGTCGCGTTCCAGACGCCGACCGACGAAGACCAAGAGGCGATGCGAAACGCCGTCCGGTCCGAAGGGCTGAGCCCGACACAGCAGATCGACCGCCACTGGTTCCGGTCGGTCTACTTCCGGGAGCACGGCGGCGTGCTGTTCGAACTCGCGACGGAAGACCCGGGCTACACCAGCGACGAGCCGCTCGACGAACTCGGCGGCCGGCTCGTCCTCCCCGGGAAGTTCGAGGCCCAGCGCGAGCAGATAGAGGCCGGCCTGCCAGACGTGACGATTCCGAGGGCAGAGACGGCCGAAGCCGACGACTGAAAACGAATCGGGCGAATCACGACCGTCGGCGTTCCCGGCCCAGACCGAAGTCGTCTTTTCACTCGCTGTCCGAGCACAGGCCATGACCGACACCAGTCCACGGCGCGTCCTGGGTATCGAGGGGACAGCGTGGGCTGCCAGCGCCGCCATCTACGACGTTGCCAGCGACGAGGTAACCATCGAAACCGAGGCCTACCAGCCCGACAGCGGCGGGCTGCATCCACGCGAGGCCGCCGAACACATGGCCGACCACATTCCCGAAGTCGTCGAGCGCGCACTCGCCCACGCACGCGAGCGAACGGATGCCGACCCGCCCGTCGACTGCGTGGCCTTCTCACGTGGCCCCGGCCTCGGCCCCTGTCTTCGCATCGCGGGCACTGCCGCTCGCGCCGTTGCCCAGCGACTGGACGTGCCACTGGTCGGTGTCAACCACATGGTCGCCCACCTCGAAATCGGCCGCCACCAATCGGGATTCGACTCGCCGGTCTGTCTGAACGCCAGCGGCGCGAACGCCCACGTCCTGGGCTATCGCAACGGTCGCTATCGCGTGCTGGGGGAGACGATGGACACCGGCGTCGGCAACGCTATCGACAAGTTTACGCGCCATCTCGGCTGGTCTCACCCCGGTGGCCCAAAAGTCGAAACGAAAGCCAAGGAGGGCGAGTACATCGACATGCCCTACGTCGTCAAGGGGATGGATTTCTCCTTTTCGGGTATCATGAGCGCCGCCAAGGACGCCGCCGACAGCGTCTCCGCGAGCGACACGAGCGGAGGCTCGTCGGAACAGAGTTCCGACGGTGGCGACGCAATCGAAGACATCTGCTTCTCGCTCCAGGAGCATATCTTCGCCATGCTGACCGAAGTCACAGAGCGTGCACTCTCGCTAACTGGGAGCGACGAACTCGTCCTCGGGGGCGGCGTCGGACAGAACGAGCGGTTGCGAGAGATGCTGGCGACGATGTGCGAGCAACGCGGCGCGACGTTCTACGCGCCCGAGAACCGGTTTCTTCGGGACAACGCCGGCATGATTGCGGTGCTGGGAGCGAAGATGTGCGCCGCCGGCGACACCATCGACATCGAGGACTCGGGCATCGATGCCGATTTCCGGCCCGATCAGGTGGCCGTGAGCTGGCGCGGCCGGGAGCAGTTTCGGGCTTCTACCGAGGAGCGAGCAGCCACCGACAAACAGATACAGGGTGCCGAGGCAACAGTTTCCTTCGAGGGAGATAGGGTGCGAAAAGAGCGACTCCCACGGAGCTACCGGCATCCAACGCTTGACGGGCAGTTGCGAAGCCGGCGAACCCGCGAGGAGGCGCGCCTGACCAGCGAGGCGCGACGTGCTGGCGTCCCGACGCCAGTCATCCGAGATATCGACACGCAGGAGACGACAATCGTCTTCCAGCACGTCGGCGACTGTGACCTGCGGGAAGCACTGACAGAAGCGAACGTCCGCACCGTCGCCGAGTCGCTGGCAGCCATCCACGAGGCTGGGTTCGTCCACGGCGACCCGACGACGCGGAACGTTCGGGTCAAACGGGCCGACAGCGGTGACGGACCGGGCGTGTTTCTCATCGACTTCGGACTGGGCTACTACACCCAGCACCCGGAGGACCACGCGATGGACCTGCACGTCTTCGAGCAGAGTCTCGACGGGACAAGCGACGACGCCGACGAACTGCGCGCTGCTGCCGAGGAGGCGTACCGAGCCGTCGGTGACCCGGCCGTTCTCGACAGACTGCGGGACATCGAAGGGCGCGGCCGGTACCAGTAGTCGTTCTCCAGTACTCGACGTAGCGGCTTACTCGCGGGAGTGACAGAAGGCTTATCCGGGACGGGAAACCGACAACTGGATGATGGAATGGCTGGTGCTGGGCAAGTGGCTCGTCGTCCTCGGCGTGCTCGCAGTCGTCGGCGCGCCGCTGTCGGCGTGGCTCTTTCCGCGCCTGCCACGCCGGGGAGCGACCTTCTCACTCCCGGTGACGCTGGTCGGCCTGGCAACCGTCGTCTTTCTCGTGGGACAACTCACCTTCGGTGTCCACACCGTCGCATTCGGCGTACTGACCGTCGCCGGAGCCAGCGCGATAGCGTACCGGCAGGGAGCCAGCCCCGACTGGCGAGCGGTCGCTGGCGCGTACGCCGTCTTCGCTGCTGGCTTTCTCCTGCTCGCGTTCTTCCGCGGTGCGTCGCCGGGCATCACACCTCGCGGCGGGGAGCAGTTTCTACACTTCGGGCTGGTGAAGACACTAACGCGAACCGAGGCACTCCCACCGGAGGACTTCTGGTACGCGGGTCGCGAGTTGCGGTACTACTACGGGACGCAGTTACAGGTCACCAGCCTCTCGATGCTCACGGACACGCCGCTCCGCTACGGCTTCAACCTCGGTGTCGCCACCTTCTACGGCGTGCTCGTCGTCAGCGCCTACGGACTGGCCGGAGCGGTCACGTCAGCGGCCGGCCGCTCCTATCGACTTGGCGGGATTCTGGGCGTGTTCTTCGTCGCACTCGGTGGCGCGCTGACGACGACGGTCCGACTGCTATTCGGGCTACTCCCGACTGAGACGGCACTGACGTATGGGCGCGCAGTCTTCGGCTTTGCCGCCGAGCGAAGCGGCTCGACCTACCCCGAGATGTACCAGTCGATGAGCGACATCGACTCGTGGTTCTGGTGGTACACCCGCTACGTCGTCCCCGATACACTCCAGGAGTTCCCGATGTACTCCTTCGTCAAGTCGGACCTGCACGGGCACACCCTCTCGACGGGATATATCGTCCTCGCGGGGGCGCTCGCCTTTAGCTACTACCGGCTGGATGCTGACCAGCGCGGTCGGCGTCTCGCCGTACTCTTCGGCGGCGTGGGCGTCGTCGCCGGCGTCTTCGGGTTCATGAACACGTGGTCGCTCCCGACCGCCGTGGGGCTGACGTGGCTGACCGTGGCAGCCGCCGACGCCCACCCGACAACGCTGTTGCCCGACCGCGTCGGGAACCGTCTTCGCGGCCCCGACCCCACACTGAGCGGACTCCACCGACTCGTGGCGGAGGTGTGGCGTGTCGCACTCGCCGTCGTCCCGGCCGTCGTCGTCGGTGTCATCGGATACGCCATCGCCTCACCGTTTCTCGTCTTTGGCTACGTTCCCGAAAACGAGGGTGTCGGCTTGTTCCCGCCAAGAACGGCACTCGCGGAGTTTCTGGTCGTCTACGGCGCGCTCCTTGCACTCTTTGCGGGCTTCGTCTGGTATCGGGGCTGGCCGGGCGCACGCGGGGCAGACCGTCGACTGCAACTGGGTATCGCTGCTGTCGGCGTCGTCGCCATCGGCGCACTGCTCACAGTCCTGTCGTTCCCCGTCCTCGCCATCACCGGCCCGATACTGCTGGGGTCGTGGTGGCTCGTCCGGACGGACCGCGCCGGGTTCGAGGGGGTCCTGCTGGTCGCCGGCGTGGGGCTGATTCTCTCCCTGGAGTTGGTCTTCGCCAAGGTCGCACCCTGGCCGGAGGGACCCGCCCGCTGGAACACGTCGCTGAAAGTCGCCGTGCAGGGCTGGACGCTGGCTGGCGCGGCCGCCGGGGGTGTCGCCGCTCTCCTGCTGACTGACGCGTGGGACGCACTCACTGGCGTCCGGGCGCAGGTCGGAACGCGCGCTGCTGCCGTCACCGACGGGCGCGGCGACAGGCGACACACGGGACGACAGATACTGACGGCACTCCTCGCTGGCGTCCTCGTCGTCGCGGTCGTGCTCGCGAGCGCGCCGTTCCCAGTGCTCGCGGGGTACAACGAGATGGGTCCCGTTCTGGCCGACGACAGCGAGTTCAGTCTGGACGGACTGGAGACCCACGACCGGTGGCGGGGTGCACAGATGGACGCCATCTACTGGCTGGACGACCGTGACGGGCGGCCAGTCGTCCTCGAGGCGCCGGGCCAGCGCTACCAGTGGTCAAGTCCGGTCGCGACGTTGACCGGACTACCGACGCTGGTGGGGTGGGCACACCACCAGCGCAACTACCGGCCCGACGAGTGGGTTGGCTACCGG
>JAZKTK010000064.1:0-17199 GCA_036625595.1 Haloarculaceae archaeon
TCTCGTCGTCGAGGAGGGCGAAGACACAACGATTATACGCGGCGATAACGTCGTCTCAATCAACCCATGACTGGCGCAGGAACCCCGAGTCAGGGAAAGAAAAACGTCACGACACACACGAAGTGTCGCCGCTGTGGCGAGAAGTCGTATCACACGAAAAAGAAGGTCTGCTCGTCGTGCGGATTCGGCAAGTCGGCCAAACGACGCGGCTACGAGTGGCAGAGTAAATCTGGCGAATAACATGCACGAGAAGTGCGGCGTTGTTGGAATCTCTCTTGCGGACCGAGACGCCGCCCGCCCGCTCTACTACTCGCTGTACGCTCTCCAGCACCGCGGCCAGGAAGCCGCGGGCATCGTTACCCACGACGGTTTCCAGCAGTACGACCACGTCGACACCGGCCTCGTCGGGGACGTCTTCGACAACGACGATCTCGAACAGCTAAATGGCCCGAACGGCATCGGCCACGTCCGCTACCCGACACAGGGTGGGCTCGGCCAGTGCTGTGCACAGCCGTTCTCGGTGTCGTTCAAGAGTGGGTCGCTTGGACTGGCCCACAACGGCAACCTCGTCAACACCGAGGAGGTGCGACAGGAACTGGCCACGCTCGGTCACGCGTTCACGTCGAACGGCGACACGGAAGTCATCGCCCACGACCTGGCGCGGAATCTGCTGGAAGAAGACCTCGTTCGCGCGGTCAAGTCGACGATGAGTCGCATCCACGGGTCGTACTCGCTGACCATCATGCACGACGAGACGGTGATGGGCGTGCGCGACCCGCAGGGCAACCGGCCGCTCTGTATCGGCGAACTGGAGGATGGCTACGTCATTGCCTCCGAATCCGCTGCCATCGATACGCTGGATGGCGAACTCATCCGCGACGTGGAACCCGGCGAACTGGTCGTCCTCCATCCCGACGGGTCGGGATACGACACCTACCAGCTCGTCGAACGCGAGAACACCGCTCACTGTTTCTTCGAGCACGTCTACTTCGCCCGACCGGATTCGGTCATCAACGACGAACTCGTCTACGAAGTGCGCAGAGAGCTGGGCCGGCATCTCTGGGAAGAGTCTGGCGTCGACACCGACGTGGTGATGCCCGTTCCCGACTCCGGACGCTCGTTTGCCTCCGGCTACGCCGAAGCCGCAAACGCAGACGGAAACGACGTGGAGTTCGCCGAAGGGCTGATGAAAAACCGCTACGTCGGGCGAACCTTCATCATGCCCACGCAGGACGAACGCGAACGCGCGGTTCGGCTAAAGCTCAACCCCATCAAATCGACCATCGAGGGCAAGAGCGTCACAGTCATCGACGACTCTATCGTTCGTGGGACCACTTCGACACAACTCGTCGAGTTGCTTCGGGACGCCGGGGCAGAGGAAGTCCACGTCCGCATCGGTGCGCCGCCAATCATCGCACCGTGTTATCTGGGCATCGACATGGCGAGTCGGGAGGAACTTATCGCCGCAGACAGGAGCGTCGAGGAGATTCGCGACGAGATTATGGCAGATTCGGTGTCCTATCTCTCCATCGACGCGGTGACCGAAGCACTCGGCAAGGGCCCCGAAGACCTCTGTCTGGGCTGTGTCACTGGAAAATACCCTTACGACATCGAAGGGGAAGAACGGGACCGGGAGATCGACCGACCGCAGATCGACTCGACGGTCAGCGCCGACGACTAGTCCTGCGGTATTTCAATTTCGAACGTCGTCTGTGACCCACTAGCCACCCGTATCTCTCCGCCGTAACGGTCCAGAATCAAATCCGCGAGATAGAGGCCGAGCCCGTCGCCCTCGCTGTCGGTGCCGCGCGTGTTCGGCTCGAAGAGTGACTTTCGGGGAGAGGCACCGACGGTCGTCCCGGTGTCGGCAACAGCGACGACAACGCTGTCTGTACGCTCCTCGACAGACACCGTCACCGGCGACTCACCGTGCCGGAGTGCGTTATCGAGTACCTCGTAGAGTGCCAGGTAAAGCAAGGCGTCGGCGAGAACGGTCGTGTCAGTCTCACCAGTCACCTCGATAGGTGCGTCGGGACGGTCGTCTTCGACCGTGGCGATTGCGCGCTCGATAGCCAGGTCGACGCTCGTCTCACCGGTGTCGGTCACCCACGTCAGCACGTCGACAACCGTCTCGATACGGTCGACGGTGTCGGTCATGTGCTCGCAGTGTTCGAGGATGGAGTCGACAGCGGTGTCGCGGTCGATTTTCTCGGCATCGAGCAGTTCCGCGCGACCGCTGATGGCGCTGGCGTCGTTGAGAATCTGGTGACGGAGAATCCCGTTCAGTGCAGAGAGCGCGTCCTGCTGTTCGTCCAGGAACTCCCTGCGGCCCTGCTCTCGGCTGGCACGTTCGACGAGACTCCGGACCCGAACGTCGTAGTAGCCGACGACGGCCCCGAACAGTGCGCCAGCAGCGAGCGCGGACAGAAAGACCAGCAGCGTCTGAAAAGCGGTGTCGGTCGTCGGCACGACGAACTGGAACCACGCACCCAGTGCCGCGAGCGCGAGTACACCCCCGCTCATCCACGCGAGAATGCGAACCGTGCCCTCGCCGTCGGTCATATCCAGTGCGATTCGGACGCCGACAGCGATCAGCAACAGAGAGAGGACAACCAGCGCGGAGATCTGGAGAAGTTCCTCGCTGGACAGTTGTGCATCGAGAAGCACGGAACCGACGCCGACGACCAGCAAGAGTCCACCGATGGCGCTGACGAGATACCGCCACCACTCCTCGTCGACCGACGACGGACCCTCCTCGGCCATTCAGCCGACGGTAGCGACGGCGGGGGCAAAAGCCTGTGGACAGCGGCTCGCAGTCAGTACACCACGTACAGTAGCCCGTAGACGACGATACCCAACGCGAAGGAGACGAACCACAGCGAGGCTGCAATCTTCCCGACGCGTGGATGAGGCGACTTACGGATCGCTGCAATCGGGCGGGTTACTGCGAGCAGGAGGACATAGTAAACGAACGGAATAGAGACGACTGCAAGCAGGATGTGTATCGCGAGTGTTGGGAGGTAGACGAACTGGTAGACTGGGTCGGGGCCGGGAAACGCAGACGGTCCTTCCAGCGCGATACGGTAGAGATAGAGAACGAGAAAGCCCAGGAAGAGCACCGTCGTCCCAGCCATCGCTGTGCGGTGGCGGGCGATGTTCCCGCTTTTGACCGCGCGGATACCGATAGCGATGGTTACGAGCGCCGCTGCACTGAGGGCGGCGTTGAGATGAGGAATCATCTCGACCAGCGGCGTGACTCTGGGGAGTGCACCCGACGGGACCAGTCCGCCAGCGGTCCCGAAGACGACAGCCAGCGAGACGATGCTCAGAACAGCCGTCAGTTCGCGCACCCGGTCGCGCGCCTGCAGTTGCATATCTAAACGGAAGGGCCCGATGGGCAAGGGGATTTCGAAGCGACCAGTCCCCGTCGTGTGAGCGTGTCACAAAGGTGTTTACGCCGACGGCGTCTAGGAACGAGGATGGCACGTAATCTGATTGCGATAACAGCACAGGGAACCATCGAATGCGACGGCTTCGACGAGAAAAACAGCGGTGTGCGACTCTGGGCGACAGAGGACGGCGAAAAGCAAATCGTCGGCTACGTTCCGTTCGACCGCCTCGAACGGATCGAAGAGAACCGGTAGGAGGAGAAGAAACCGGACACCGCCTGAGGGAACTCCATTCGCGGCTATGCAAGTGTGGCCCTGCTGGGAACCGAACCGTTATTTTTCGCACGCTCCGAAGACGGACGTGAACCTCTCCGTTGTCGACCTCTCTCCAGTTCCCGACGATGGGACCGCCACAGACGCCTACCAACACACCGTCGACGCCGCACAGCAAGCCGAACAACTCGGGTATTCGCGGTTCTGGGTGGCCGAACACCACGGGATGGCAGAGACCCTCGCGGGGACGACGCCGGAAGTGCTGCTCGGTCATCTCGCTGCCGAAACAGAGACGATTCGACTCGGGTCGGGAGCGGTGCTACTCAACCACTACAGCCCGTTCAAAGTCGCCGAGCTGTTCGGGACACTGGACGGACTCGCACCGGGTCGTATCGACGCCGGACTGGGGCGAGCAAACGGCTCGCCGGCGACCGACCGCGCCCTCGGAACCGACCGACACGTCCAGAATCCGGACGAGGACCACGCCGAGAAAATCGAATCCGTCGTCAGCCACCTCTACGACGAGTATCCGCCAGAACACGCCTACAGCGACCTGGAGATTCCGCGCTCGGGTGCCGAGACACCCATCCCGTGGGTGCTCGGGTCGAGTCCGTCGAGTGCGGCCGTCGCAGGCGAACTCGGCCTGCGCTACTGTTTTGCGGCGTTCATCCGCCCGCAGTTCGCCGAGTACGCCTTCGAGGACTACCGCGAGGCGTTCGAGCCGTCAGAACGTGGGGGCGGTATCGACGAGCCAGCGGGGATGATTGCGGTCAACGCCGTCTGTGCCGAAACCGACGAGGACGCGGCACGGCTCCGAGCCGTGGCAGAGGCGTCGTACAAGCGGATGGAACGCGGCGTCGTCGGGACGACACCGAGCGTCGAGGAGGCCATCGACGAACTCGGCTCCGTTCCCGAGCCGACCCCCGAAAGGCTCGCTGACGACGAGTGGCCGCGGGCCATCTCCGGGAGCCCGGAGACGCTCGCCGGTCTGCTGGAACAACTCGCCGACCGTGTCGGGGTCGACGAGGTGATGATTCAACACGTCGTCGGCACCCACGAGGACGCGCTGCGTTCGCACGAACTCCTGGCAGACGGCGTCGGACTGACGTCCCGGTGACGCTCTTAGTCTGTGGTTTCACCGGCCAGTGCCGTCTCCTGTAACCGTTCGCACCGTTCAGATTCGACGGCGATTTCTGGCACGCGAGTCGGAACGCCCTCGTCGTCGACGGCGACGAAGACGAAGTGGGAGTCAGTCGTCTGCTCGCGGTCACCGGTGCGCGGGGCTTCGTGGAACGCCTGCAGTCGAACCCGGATACTGGTCCGTCCGGTCGCGTACGCGTAGGCGGTGATGACACAGGTGTCGCCCTGTGGAATCGGGCGCTTGAAATCGAGGTCGTTGACGTGTGCGGTCACGCACGTCTCGCCGGCGTGGCGCATCGCAGAGAGGGCACCGACTTCGTCCATCCACCGCATGATGTTACCGCCGTGTGCGCCGCCGTAGTTGTTGGTGTCGTTGGGCTGGATTCGCTCTCTGTTCTCGATGTGCGTTTCGCTAACAGTGGCCATATTTCCTCGTGGGTACGCACACACAAAAACGAGATGCGACTTGCCGTCTGGCAGCCCTCGGCTCGCTATTCAAAGAGGGTACGCAACTGCAAAACAACACCCGCGAAACTGAAGACCGCGACCGGGGGGCTACTGGAAGGTCCGGCCGACCTTCTCCTCGGTGTCGAGTTCGGCCTCGGCCTTGCCGAAGCGCTGCTCGATTTCCTCGTAGCGCTCTTTGGTTTCTTCGTCGACGCTGGCGCGGACTTCGTCCAGCGCTTCCTCGAAGTGGTCGGCAGTCACGCGGACGTTGCCGATACTGCCGTCGATATCGTCGGGGTCCACGCTGTTGATGAACTCCCGCGAGGCGGCCATCGAGGCTTCACGGCAGACTGCTTCGATGTCGGCACCGACGTAGCCGTCGGTCCGGCGCGCCAGGTCGTCGAGGTCCACGTCGTCGGCCAGCGGTTTATCTTCGGTGTGGACCGCGAAGATCTTCCGGCGGGCTTCCTCGTCAGGAACGGGCACGTGGACGTGCCGGTCCAGACGACCGGGGCGCAAGAGTGCGCTGTCGATGAGGTCCGGGCGGTTCGTCGTGGCGATGACCACCACGTCCTCCAGCTCCTCGAGCCCGTCGAGTTCGGTCAGCAGCTGGGAGACGACGCGTTCACCGACGCCGGAGTCGCCGGTGTGTTGTCCCCGCTCGCCGGCGATGGAGTCGATTTCGTCGAAGAACACCACGGTGGGTGCGTTCGACCGTGCCTTCTCGAATATCTCACGGACGCCCTTCTCGCTCTCTCCGACGAACTTGTTGAGCAGTTCAGGTCCTTTGATGGAGATGAAGTTGCTCTTGGACTCGTTGGCGATTGCTTTCGCCAGCAGCGTCTTCCCGGTCCCCGGTGGACCGTACATCAGCACGCCCTTTGCGGCCTGCATGTCCATCTGCTCGAACACTTCGGGGTACTCCAGCGGCCACTGGATGGTCTCGCGGAGCCGTTCTTTGGTGTCTTCGAGTCCACCGACGTGCTCCCAGGTCACGTCGGGCACTTCGACGAACACTTCGCGCAGGGCGGAGGGTTCGATGCCCTTCAGCGCCTGCTTGAAGTCCTGTTCGGTGACCTCCAGCCGTTCGAGCGTCTCGGCGTCGATTTCGTCTGATTCGAGGTCCAGTTCCGGTCGGATGCGCCGGAGCGCGTTCATCGCGCTCTCTTTGGCCAACTGCGCGATGTCGGCACCGACGAAACCGTGGGTGTTCTCGGCGTACTTGTCGATATCGACCTTCTCCGAGAGGGGCATCCCGCGGGTGTGGACCTGCAGAATCTCCTTGCGGCCCTCCTTGTCCGGGACGCCGACCTCGATTTCGCGGTCGAAGCGGCCGCCACGACGGAGTGCGGGGTCGATAGCGTCGACGCGGTTGGTCGCGCCGATGACGATGACCTCGCCGCGCTCGGAGAGGCCGTCCATCAGCGAGAGGAGTTGCGCGACGACGCGGCGTTCCACGTCACCGCTGGTCTCGCCACGTTCGGGGGCGATGGAGTCGATTTCGTCGATGAAGACGACGGCCGGGGAGTTCTCCTCGGCCTCCTCGAACACTTCGCGGAGTTGCTCCTCGCTCTCGCCGTAGTACTTGGACATGATCTCCGGCCCGGAGATGTCCGTGAAGTACGCGTCAATCTCGTTAGCGACGGCGCGTGCCATCAGCGTCTTCCCGGTCCCTGGCGGGCCGTGCAGGAGGACACCCTTCGGCGGTTCGATGCCCAACTGCTGGAACAGTTCGGGGTGGCGCATCGGCAACTCGATCATTTCACGGACCTGCTCGAGTTCGTCGTCGAGACCGCCGATGTCCTCGTAGGTCACGTCGGGCGTTTCGCGGTCGGGACCCCCTTCCGGTCCACCGGCAATCTGCTCGGCGGGCTGTTCGGATACCTGCACGTCAGTCGAGTCGGTGACGACGACGGTACCGCCGGGCTGGGTGTCGGCAATCTTCAGCGGAATCTTCTGGCCGGACATCGAGGAGAGCGGTCCGAGACCGAAGGAGACGGGGACAGTCTGTCCCTGCGTAATCGCCTGTCCGCTGAGGTTCTGCCGAATCATCGGCGCGACGTTCCCACGAACCCGGAGGTTCTGCGGGAGCGCAACCGTGATAGTCTTCGCTGGCTGTACATCTGCGGCCTCAACGTCGACGGAGTCGTCGATGCCTGCGCCGGTCTCCTGGCGGAGCTGACCGTCGATTCGGACGACAGCACGGCCGTCGTCTTCGGGATATCCGGGCCAGACGCGCGCGACCGCGCGCCCGTCGTCGCCCTCGATGACGATGTAATCGCCGTTCTCGAGGTCCATCTCGGCCATCGCCTGCCGGTCGACAGCCGCGAGTCCGCGACCCGCGTCTTTCTGTTTCAGGGGCTTGACAGTGAGTCTCATGCACTCACCTCGATAGTGAGGACGCCGTTTTTCATAAACGCTCGTGCGTCCCCTTCCAGTTCGATGTCGTACTGCTCGTCGTCCGCGACGACGATGACCGTGTCATCGACGACTTCGACGGACGAGGTGCCAACGTAGCCGAAGTCCGCAGCGAGCACTACACTGTCGTCGTACTCGAATCGACTCACGTCGATATCCTGCGCTTCGAGCTGCTGCATCGGTTTCATACTAACTACAAGTAACCGCGATAAGTATATAAATCTTTCCCTAATATGCAGGTACCTTTCCGTGGATTACGGCAAATAGATTGTTTGCGGTTCACACCAGAGAGCGGGTAGGTGGGACAGCAGGCACCGGCCAGCGAGCAATCGCTGGCACGAAGTGAGTGCCACACAGTAGCAGTGATATGAAGACGGTCAGTCACGACGGACGGGACACGGCCTACCGCATTGTTCGGCGAGGCGCAAGCGGTCCGACAGTGCTGTACGTCCACGGAAGCGGCGGCAGTCATCGGGTATGGGCGCACCAGTACGGTCCGGACGGACCGAGCCATCCCGCGGCTGCGCTGGATTTGAGCGGTCACGGCGAGTCCGAAGACGTCGACACTACCGCGGGGCCAGAGACGCTCCTCGCGTACGCTGACGACGTGCGTGCGGTCGCACACGCCGTCGAGGCGGACGTCCTCGTCGGGAACTCTCTGGGTGGGGCAGTGGTCCAGCGGATACTGCTCGACGAAGACCACGAACTGGCAGCGGCAGTCCTCGCGGGGACCGGTGCGACGCTTCCGGTCGCCGAGTCACTCCGGACGTGGTTGGCCGAGGACTTCGAGCGGGCCGTCGAGTGGCTCCACGGCACAGACCGACTCTTTCACGACGCCGACGAGCAGACGCGCGAGCGGTCTGTCGAGACGATGTACGCCGTCGGACAGGCGGTCACCGAACGAGATTTCCTGTCCTGTCACACCTTCGACGTTCGCGAGCAGTTGCACGACGTGCAGATTCCAGTCCTCGCGCTCGTCGGAGAGCACGACACACTCACACCCCCCAGCTACCACGAATTGCTCGCCAGTGAACTGCCACACGGAGAGCTGACCGTCCTCGACGACGCCGCACATCTCGCAATGGTCGACCAGCCGGTGGCGTTCAACGCGTCCCTATCGGACTTTTTCGACACCCACGACCTCTAATCTGGGATAGCGAAGAGACAGACCGCCTCCTCTAATAGAGGTCGTCGAGTTCCTCGGCGACGTGACTGTGCTCCTCGGTCGGGAACGCCCCATCTTCGACGGCCCCGACGTACGATTCGAGAGCCGAAGACATCTCCTCGCGGACGTTCCCGAACGCCTCGGCGAAGGGAGGCGACCCGTCACTCAGTCCGACGGCGTCGGTGACGACCAGCACCTGGCCGTCGCACTGCTCGCCGGCACCGATGCCGATGGTCGGTATCTCGAGTTCCTCGGTGATGTGGGCCGCGAGATTCGACGGGATGTGTTCGAGTACGCACGCGAACGCACCCGCGCTCTCGTGAGCACGGGCCAACTCCACGATCTCCTCTGCCTCCTCTTTGTCCGAGCCTTGCTGGGTGTACCCCGTCTGATTGACACTCTGGGGCGTCAGTCCCACGTGGGCCATCACGGGGATACCGAGGTCTGTGAGGTGCTCTGTCAACTCGACAGTGTGTGGTCCACTCTCGATTTTCACCGCATTCGCGCCCTCTTCTTTGAGCATCCGACCGGCGTTCGCGACCGAGTCCGCGCGGTCGGTGCCAAATGAGAGAAACGGCATGTCTGCAATCACGAGCGCGTCGTCTGCACCGCGAGCGACTGCACCCGTTCTGGAGGCCACTTCGTCGACGGTCACGGGAAGCGTGTCGTCGTACCCGAGAACCGCATTGCCCATGCTGTCTCCGACGAGAAGCACGTCCACACCGGCCTCGTCGGCGAGCGTGGCTGTCAATGCATCGTAGGCGGTCAGCATCGTGATAGGGGCCTCGCCAGCCATCTCCTGTAGGTCCCTGACGGTGGTCATACCAACGTCGTGGCACGCGCCGGGTAAAATCTGTTCGGGTCAGTCAGCCGTCAGACCGAACCGGGCACGGAGTGCCTCCCGGAGCGTCTTCTCGTTGCGCCGGTAGCGCTCGACGACCCGGTGGGCGATAAAGTAACTCGGAACGGCGGCAATGATTGCGAGGATGACGTTGCCGACGACCAGTCGGATGGCCACCTCGGGTGCCGCGGTGAGCGACACCTCCGACATCGAGATGCCCTCGACCGGCCCAAGCAAGAAGAAGCCGAGACTGACCGAGAGCGCGTACACGCCCCACTTGACGACCGGATTGAACACGACAGCAGAGGCGACCAGTGCGAGTTTGCTCAAACGGTCGACGAATGCGGCAAGCCCAATAAACGCAATAAACCCGGTCCCGAATGTCGGGAGCATCGTGATGAAGACGCCGAGGCTGAAACTCTGGGCGACTTCCTCGGTGGAATGGTCCTCTGAGAATGCCTTCCAGAGCGTCTCCTTGGCGCGCCCGAGTGCCGCTGTAATTCGTGCTCGTAGCTCCGAGCCCATTCGAGAAGGACAACGTGTGGCCTGTAATTAACTGTCACGGTCAGACAGTCTCGGCCGACACTACAACCGGCAAACAGAACCGGCGAGTGGACAGTCTACTTGGTGTTCGGCGACACAGTGGTCGTATGGCCCCGTCGCACGTACTCGTCCCGCTGGATGGCTCGCCACTGGCTGATGATGCACTCGTCCACGCACTCGAGACGTTCGACTGTCAGCTAACCGTTCTGAACGTCGTGACACCGATGGACAGTCCGATGAGCGAGGGTGGTATCCTCGACGCAGGAGACGACCGAGAAGCGGCCGCGCACGAGCGCGCCGACAATATCGTCACCCGCGCGAAAACGCTCGCTGCGGAGAGTGGACAGGACATCGACATCGCAATCGAGACGGGTGACCCGGCCGAGACCATCGTCGACTACGCCACTGACCACGGTGTCGACCACATCATCATGGGTGGCCACGGCGGTGGCCGACACGAACTGACGCGGCGACTCCTCGGGACTGTCGCGACCGACGTGGTCGGCAGTGCGCCGATGACCGTCACCGTCGTCCGGTGACTGCTATACGCCCAGAACTGCCGTGAGCCCACGGGTGAGTCCGAACCCGATTGCCGTCGACGAGACGAGTGTGATGAGCCAGAACGCCACCGTGACGCCGATTTTCCGGCGGGAGACACCCGCCGAGCCACCGGCCAGTCCACCGCCGATGACGCCGCTGATGATGATGTTGTTAAACGAGATCGGGATGCCGAGTGAGATGGCTAACTGCGCGATGATAAAGCCAGGGACCAGCGCTGCAATCGAGCGCCGAACGCCGAGCTGTGCGTACTCGCGGGAGGTGGCCTGCAGGAGGCGCGGTGCGCCCATCCACGCGCCGCCGAGGATGCCGGTAGCACCGAGTCCGAGCAAGACGATGCCCGGCACGCCGAGTTCAACCGAGTAGAGATTCTCCAGCGGTCCGGTCGCGAGTCCCACCTGACTGCCCCCGCTGGAGAAGGCCACGACGCTACCGAGAATGACGAGAAACGTCTTGATACCGCGGTCGACCGACTCCTGTGTCCGCCGACGAATAAACTGGAAACTCACCGCCGCGATCCCGACAGTGACGAGAGCGGTTCCGGCCAGAGCCAGCGTCGGTGACGCGACGACCAACTGCGGCAGGCCGGCGAGTGTCCCCTGTGACTGGCCCGCAGGAGAGGGGATAATGCTCATCTGGACGTTGGCGACGATACCCCCGACGACAGCCGCAAGAAGCGGGACACCGACGGTTTCCGGGATATCGTCACGGCGGAGGATTGTCGCGGTCAGGTACGCCAGGCCGCCAGAGACCGGCGGCACGAGCACCCAGAACAGTCCGATTCGCTGGTAGGTACCAAAGACCGGGTCACCACCGAGCGAGAGGCCGACACCGACCATCGCACCTGTCGTGGCGAAGGCGGCCGGAACCGGGTAGCCCGAGTAGACGCCAAATGCCATGAACGCGGTCGCGGTGAGCAGCCCCGCTGTCGCGCCCAGCGACGTAATCTGCGTGTTGGCGATAAGTCCCGAACCGACCGTTTCGGAGATGCTGCCACCCTGTGTCAGTGCCCCGAGGGCGGCGAGGATACCGATCAGAAAGGCGGCTTTCATCGTCGAGATGGCGTTGGCACCGATAGCGGGGGCAAACGGCGGGGAGTTGCTGTTCGCACCGAGCGCCCACGCTGTCAATAAACTCGTCACCGTTGCGAGCGCGACTAGCACCCAGAATACCGCGCCGGTGGCAGCGACGCTCATTTCGAGACTCCCCCGCAACTGCCGCCACCAACCGGACGCACACCGGCCTCGATTACGACACCACCAGTCGCAGCGTAGCTTTGCAGCCGGCTCTCCATGGCTAGGACCTAGCTGGCTCCCTAATAAACGTTCAGAGTGAACGGGGGAATCGGCAGGGGCTTTACGCCCCAGACAGAACAGTCACGCGTGTCACCGAACGTTGAACACACCAATCCGGACGGCGTCGACTACGGGTGGGTGATGCAGGTAACGTTCGTCGTCACCATCGTCGTGGGCGCGCCAGTCGTCGCCGCGCTCTCGCTGACGACGACACTCACGACCTGGACGGAGCGTGCGCTCTTTGCCGTTCGTGTGGGAGCACTCGTCTGGTTTCTCGTGGCCTTTGCCGTCTTTCTGTACGCCCGCCGCCACCAGACCTAGCGACGAGAGCCGATGCGGTCTTCGGCGTGCTGGAACGGGACGCCGGCCTGCTGTGCGGTCCGCCTGTCCCGCTGCGTGTCGCCGACGAAGAGCGTCTTGCTCGGCTGTGTCTCCAGTGCGCGAATCGCGGCGAGCAGCGGCTCGGGGTCCGGTTTCTCCGCCTCGACGGTATCGCGGCCGACGAGCGCCCGGACGTGGCCGTCCAGCCCGTGCATTTCCAGCGCGATACGGCAAGCTGCCTCGGAATTGAGCGAACAGACCGCGACGGGCACGTCGACAGGGAATTCGTCGGCAAGCGGGAGACGTGCGGCGGTCCGCGCGCCCTCACGTTCGTGTGTCTCGATGATGTCCTCGACTTTCCGACGGAGCCCTCTCGTCTCGGCAGTTTCGAGCACGTCCCAGAGGTTCATCCCGTCGGTGTCGACACCACGGGCCGACAACACCGCCGCCGACTCGGCAGTCACCTCGTCCCAGTCGACATCTAACTCGACGAGCGTCCCGTCGAGGTCGTACACCAGCGCATCGTACTCGACTGTCACAAACCCCAGTACGCCTCGGCCCTGGAAAGGTGTGTCGGCACCTCGCTACCCGTCCAGTAACTCGCGCGCGATAATCGTCTTCTGAATCTGTGTCGTGCCCTCGTAGATGGTCGTGACTTTCGCGTCGCGGTAGAATCGCTCGACATCGCTCTCGACGTAGCCCGCGCCGCCATGAATCTGGACGGCCTCGTTGGTCACGTCCATCGCCCCCTCGCTCGCAAAGTACTTCGCCATGCTCGCAGCCATGCGGGCGTCCTCGCCGCGCTCCATCCGCCGCGCGGCGTCGTGCGTGAGCAGTCGACCTGCCTGAACGGTGGTCTGCATCTCCGCGAGTTTGTGCCGAATCGTCTGAATGTCCGCGATTGGGCGGTCGAACTGCTCGCGCTCGCCGGCGTAGTCGACAGCCTCGTCGAGCGCCGCCTGTGCGACTCCCACGGATTGTGCGGCGATACCGACCCGTCCGCCAGTCAGAATCGAGAGGGCAGCGGCCAGCCCGCGTCCCTCCGCAGTCAGTCGGTTCTTCGCCGGAATACGCACGCCGTCGAAGGAAAGCGAAGTCGTATCGCTCGCGCGCAGTCCGAGTTTCTCCTCGGGCGTGCCGACGGACAGCCCATCTGCGTCTTTCGGGACCAGAAACTGCGTGACCGACCCATCGTCGTCGGGGTCAGTCCTGGCGAAGACGACGAGGACGCCGCTACGTCGACCGTTCGTTATCCACTGTTTCTCCCCATCGAGGACGTACTCGTCGCCCTCCCGCCGAGCGACGGTCGCCATCTCCGCTGGATTCGACCCCGCGTCGGGTTCAGAGAGTGCAAACGCGCCAACTGGCCGACCTGCGGCCATGTCCGGGAGCCACTGCTCGCGCTGGTCCTCGCTCCCAAACTCGGCGATGCAAGACGTGGCCAGCGCGTGCACGGACAGCGCCGTCGCCACCGCGAGTGACCCGTAGGCAACCGCCTCGTTGACGATGGCGTAGGTCAACCGGTCGGCGTCGAAGCCGCCGTACTCCTCGGGAACCGTCAGCGCTGTCAAATCCAGGTCGGCCAGCGTCTCCCAGACATCCTCCGGAAACGTCTCCGTCCGGTCTGCCTCCGCAGCGGTCGGACGTATCTCCTCGATTGCAACCTCCCGGACGGTGTCGCGGATGGCAGCCTGCTCCGCCGTGAGTTCCATGTGCCCTGTTACCGGGGGGCGGGCAAAAGTGGTTTGGCGGTCACTGCCTGGACTGTTCGTCCGAGAGCAGGGGCTGCGCGAACCGCCTTATCGCGATTCGGAGAGTTCCACGTCGAGGAACTCTTCGAGCGCGACGATGACGGAGCCGCCGACATTTGCCTGGGTGGCACGTCCCTGTTCGACGGCGAGCAGGTCGGCTTCATCCAGTTCCAGTTCGTCCGCGAGTTCGCCGAGCTGGAGGCCGGCATCCTGTCGGGCTTTGGTGAGTTGCTGTCCGTAGTCGTCGACGAGGTAGGGGAGTTGGTCGTCGTCGTAGTCGGCACCTTTCTCCCAGTGGGAGGCGTCTCCAGTGCCCGCGTCGTGCATCTGAGCGGTGTTTTGAGCGGCGCGCTTGCGGCGTTCGCGCTCGTCCCGGTCGCCCGAAGACGAGGTCGTCTTGGCGTTGTCGTCGTGTTCGGCACAGTCTGAGCAAACTTCCAGTTGCGCGCCGGCGACATTGGCGGAGTGGAGTTCGACGCCGGAGGTCCCGCAGAGCTCGCAGCTCTCGCCGGCACCGCCCCCACCGCTACCGGTCGAGTACTTGGCCATAGGGGGCGTAGCAGATTCTCTGTATTTAAATGCCCGTTTTCCGCTGATAGAATGAGCCCAGTTGGTGTCCACGTAGTGACGTGTACCCGCCCAATCGTGGACCGCGAAACGAAAGCGCTTTTACCCAAACGTCCGGTACGTCTGAGTGCAGACAGACGCAGCGTGCGTGGGTAGCCAAGCCAGGCCAACGGCGCAGCGTTGAGGGCGCTGTCCCGTAGGGGTCCGCCGGTTCAAATCCGGTCCCACGCACTGCTTCCACGAGCTAGCGCAAGTGGAATAGTGCGGGTGCGTTCCCTACAAGGGACTGCACCCACGCAAACTTCTACTGAAGCCAACGGAAAGTGATAACTTCACTGACGGTATCGTAGGGGTCCGCCGGTGAGCGGGCGGCTCGCCGCCCGCGAACGTCGTCACGAGCGAAGCGACGTGACGGAAGTTCAAATCCGGTCCCACGCACTGCTTCCACGAGTCGCGAGGTGCCGATGGCACCTCGAATGCGAACGGACAGAGTCCGTGAGCACGCAAGTGGAATAGTGCGGGTGCGTTCCCTACAAGGGACTGCACCCACGCAAACTTCTACTGAAGCCAACGGGTAGTAATAACAGCGCAGTCGCAATCTCGAAGAATGAAAAAAGAATCTTGGGTGAGCCGAGGCGGATTCTATGCTCGACGGGAGAGGAGCAGGATGCCGAGCAGCGCGGCAATCGCGCCAGCGACCAGGCCGAATCCGGGACCGCTCGCGCCGGGCGTCGAATCGTCAGTCTCCTCAGTCGGCGTCTCGGTCTGACTGTCGTCCGAGTTCTCCGGCGGCGTCTCGTCGGGCGTCGGCGTCGAGTCGTCGGTTGGCGTCGAGTCATCGTCTGGCGTCTGGTCCTCGTCTGGCGTCTGGTCGTCAGTTCCCGACGGCGGGTCGGATGGCGTCGTCTCGTTCTGTTCGTCAGTTTCGTTCGGCTCGGTCGTGTCGGCCGCCTCGTTGACGGTTATCTCGAAGGTGTCGTTTCCGACGCGTAGTTCGTGGACGCCGGATTCGTTGAACGTCTGTGCCATGGTGACGTTACGCACTTCGCCGGCTGGAACGGTCACCGACATGGTGCGGTTGGTCTGGCTCTCGTTGGCAGCGACATCACCAATCGAGAGGGTGAGGTTGTGCGTTCCGTTGATGTCACCGGTGTTCGCGACAGATGCCGTGAGGTTGACTGTCTCGCCGAGCGTGATGTTCTCGCTGCTAACCCAGACCGATTGCACCGAGAGTTCCGGCGTTCCAGCCTCGGATTCGTTCGCCGGTTCCTCTTCGTCGAGGTCGTACGGCGGGGGCGACAGTTCGCGGTGCTGCGAGTCGTCCGATGAATCATCGGAGTCGCTGTCGTCCGGGTCGTCCTCCGGTCCGTCGCTCGGGTCAGATGGGTCCTCAGAGTTCCCGTCGTCGGGGTCGTCACCCGGCTCGGACGGATGCTGAGAGCCACCGTCGTCCGCGGACTCGACGTGGATGGTCTTGGTGTCAAAGTTCGAATTCAGAGCCGCGTCCCAGGTGGCAACCTGCACCGAATACTCGCCGGCACTGTGGTAGGTGTAGGTCGTCGTCGGCGACGACGTTATCCGGTCTCGCTCCCCGTCGCCATCGAAGTCCCACTTGTAATCGGTGATTCCTTCGTTGTCAGTGGATTCGCTGGCGTCGAGCGTGACCGACTCGCCGACGACCGCTTTGTCCGGTGCGTGGAGCACTGCGTTCGGCGGTTCGGTGTCAGGAGCTTCCTCGACGTGGACGGTCACAGTCGCCCTGTCTCTGTTAGCGGCGGCGTCGACCACGATGACGGTCGCTTCGTACGTGCCGGTACTATCGTAGGCGTGCGTGACCGTGTCTGAGTCGGTCTTCCTGTCAAGGTCTCCGTCACCATCGAAATCATATTTGTACTTCACGATTTCTTCGTTGTCGGACGAACCGCTCGCGTCGAAGGTAATGGTCTCATCTACTTTCGCGTCGCTCGGTGCGTCGAGTTTGGCCACCGGCGGCTCAGTGTCAGCATCTGAGTCTTTCGTGACGCTAACGGTCTCGGACGTCGTGTCCGTGTTTTCAGCGGCGTCAGCCACGGTGACAGTCGCGTCGTAGTCACCGGTACTATCGTAGACGTGAGTCACCGAGCTAGCGGCCGTCTTCTTGTCGACAGTGCCGTCGCCATCGAAGTCCCATCGATATTCGACGATGCCTTCGTTGTCAGTCGAGTTGCTCGCGTCGAGCGTAATCGACTGACCGACGGTTGCCTCACTCGGTGCGTCGAGTTTCGCCACCGGAGACTCGGTATCAACGTCTTTGGTGACATTGACCGTCGCAGTGGCGTTGTCAGTATTGCCGGCTGCGTCGGCCACAGTGACGGTGGCGTTGTACTCACCGGTGCTCCCGTACGCGTAGGTGGTCGTGTTGGAACTCGTAGTATCGTCGACAGTTCCGTCACCGTCGAAATCCCAGCGGTACTCGACGATTCCAATGTTGTCCGTTGAGCCGCTCGCATCG
>JAZKTK010000177.1:0-2742 GCA_036625595.1 Haloarculaceae archaeon
CGTTTGCCGAACCGTTCGATGATGTGTCGGTAACGCAGTATACTGGGGCGCTCTCTGGACCAGAGCGTCAAGAGGCCCGCGACGAGGATCCGTCACTCGTGTTGACGACGCCTGATATGCTTCACTGTGGCCTGCTCAGTCACGCTAATGATATCTGGCGCACCTTCTTCGAGTCACTCGACCTCGTGGTCGTCGACGAGGTCCACGAGTATCGCGGTGTCTTCGGCAGTCACGTCGGGCTCGTGCTTCGACGACTCACGCGTCTCTGTGAGCGGTTCGATGCTGACCTCCAATTCGTATGTTGTTCCGCGACGATCGGCAATCCCCGCGAGCACGCGGCGACGATTACCGGCCAACCCACAGAGTCGTTCGCCCTCGTCGACGAGGATACCAGCGAGATCGGCCCCACACACTGGCTGTTCTGGCAACCGCCGAAATACGACGAGGGCGACGCACCCGCCGGGGCGGGCCAACGTCGCTCCCATCACGGGGAAACCATGCGACTGTTTGTCGACCTCATCCAACGCGGCTACCAGACAGTGGCGTTTACGCGCGCCAGACAGACGGCAGAGCGCTACGCCACCATCAGTAGCGATACACTCACAGAGCGCGGGAAACCCGACCTCGCTGAGAGTGTCACTGCCTATCATGCGGGACTCCGCGATGACCGACGAGCAGCCATCGAGACAGCACTGCACACTGACGAATGTGCCGGTGTCTGGAGTACCAGTGCACTGGAACTCGGCGTCGATATCGGGAGCCTCGACGCCGTATTGTTGGACGGCTACCCGGGGACGCAAATGTCAACGTTCCAGCGGGCTGGCCGCGCCGGGCGTGGGACGGACCCGAGTCTCGTCGCACTCGTCGCCAGCGAAGACCAACTCGACCAGTACGTCATCAATCACCCGAGAGAACTGTTCGAGGGCACGCCGGAACGGGCCGTTGCCGATCCGTCCAACCCACATCTCCTCCGAGTGCACGCCCACGCTGCGGCCATCGAACACCCGCTTCGAACCACAGACGAGCAGTATTTCGGTTCGACATTTCCCGACACCGTCAGCACGCTCACAGACGAGGGAGCGCTGTCCCGGCAACAGACAGCCGATGGACTCGAATGGCGACGGACGGCCAGTGGTCGAACAGTAAATCCCTACGAGCGCGGGCTCCGAACCATCACCGACCGCACTGTCGTCCTCCGAGTCCGGGGCGGGCAGTCGGACGAACTCGGGGAATTACCCCTCGATGCTGCGCTTCGGGATGTCCACCCGGGCGCAGTCTACCATCATCAGGGCCAGAGCTACGAGGTCCAGTCGCTCGACCTGGACAGCGACGTGGCGTGGCTGGTCCCGACCGAAAGTGATCAGCAAACCCGCGTCCAGTTCGAGGAGTCGATGACAATCGAAGAAGATCTCACAACGAAACCACTGGCGACCCGCGAGGATGTGACAGTCCACTTTGCGGACGTGACCCGGCGCAAACAGGTCACTGGCTTCCAGCGACGTGACCATCGAACCGGCGAGATTCTACACGAGGAGTCACTCGACCTGCCCGAGACGACGCTGTCGACGCGTGCGTTGTATCTGACGCTCCCACCCGGACTCGAAAGCCTCATGCAGACGATGTCCGGGTCGTTCGACGGGGGACTCCACGCCGTCCAGCATGCCCTCGTTGCGACGTTCCCGCTGGTTATCCTCTGTGACCGGCGTGATGTCGGCAGCGTCTCGACGACCGACCACCCACAAACCGAGACGAGTGCGCTGTTCATCTACGACGGCTACCAGGGTGGTGTCGGACTGGCCCGGAACGGATACGACCACATCGAGGAACTCCTCCAGCACACGTGGGGGTTGCTCGCTGACTGTGGCTGTTCGGACGGCTGTCCGGCCTGTATCCAGTCACCCCACTGCGGCCGGGCGAACGAACCACTCGATAAACGCCTCGCGGTGACACTCACGATGGCGCTGGCCGACCCGAACCGGCAGGATGACACTGTCAAACCGAAATCAGATTAGACTCGGCCGCGAACGACGAGATATGAACGTCGACGAGGACACTATCCGGGATCGGACCACCGATGCCGTGTTCGAGCGTGGACAAAAGTACCGGAAGGAAGGGCGCATTCAGCAACTTGACCGGTTCGACGACCTCGTAACGGCAGCTGTCAGCGGGTCGAAGCTGTACGACATAACGATCGAGTTCGGTGGGCGCAGTCTTGACACCAATTGTACCTGCCCGTACGATGGGAGCGGCGACTGCAAACACGTTGTTGCCGTGTTGCTGGAGATCGCAGCAGGTCCGCCACAGGACGAGAGCGAGCGTGTCGAGGGCGTTCTTGACGATGTGTCGGCTGACGAGTTGCGTGGGTTCGTCCGTGATGCACTGGCCGACCATCCGGAGTTGCGCGAGCAGTTTCTCGCACAGTTCGGCGACGACCACAAACCGGTCGAGGAGTACCGTGAGGAAATCGCCCAACTGTTCGAACAGCACGCCGACCCAGGCGTGTACGACGCAATCGACTTCTCTCGGTTTTTCGAGATTGCTGAGCAGTACCGTGAACGAGACCGGTATCTGGCCGCCGCGACGGTCTATCGGGCCGTTTTCGAAGAAGTGGACGAGAAGTACAAGTGGGTTGACGGAGCATACGATCACTACGCGAAAACCATCCAGAGAGCCATCGACGGCTACGCCGACTGCATCCTTGCGACCGACCCAACTCCGGAGGAGTTCGACACGTACGCTGGT
>JAZKTK010000006.1:0-53385 GCA_036625595.1 Haloarculaceae archaeon
GGACGCCGGAGCACCACTAACAGCCGTCTATGTCACAGCGGAGCTACAACCACGCCCGAGTGCAGGAGTACAGGCACGAAGTGTTATCGGACGATATAGAGGTTCAAGAGAACCAGCAAACGTCAGAACTGAAATCAGCAGGTGGTAGTTTATGAACCGCACACAAACAATCGGTGTGATTTGGAAAATCTAGACACCCTATAGTAGCCACTGAAAGCCATTGCACATACGATCGCATGGGTGCGGTGCGATCGGTGTGCAAACCGTTTCAGTTGTTACTATAGAAGCAGATACCGAAAACTACTCATTCTGTAGTCTTTTCTCGATTTCGCTACTCAGAAGTCCGACCCCACATATTTTTGCCCGACGTAGGGTTAGGTGTCGGTATACAAACCATGTCACACCATAGTGGGTATTCTTCGGAACGAGTCAGAGAATACTGGCAATATGTCTGGGACCGGGAGGACGCCTACGAACTGTCCGACGATGCCGCGGACCCGACGTACGTTCTGGGAATGTTTCCCTACACGTCGGGCAATCTTCACATGGGGCACGTCCGCAACTACGCGATTACGGACGCCTACGCCCGGTATCGGCGGATGAACGGCGACGACGTGCTCCATCCGATGGGGTGGGACTCCTTTGGCCTGCCCGCCGAAAACGCCGCCTACGAGCGGTACACTGACCCGGAATCCTGGACGCAAGCCTGTATCGCGCAGATGCGCGAGGAGATGGAGGACATGGGCTTTGGCTACGACTGGTCCCGCGAGATAACGACCTACAAGCCAGAGTACTACCGCTGGAACCAGTACTTCTTCCGGGAGTTCTACGAGGAGGGACTCGTCGAGTACGAGGGTGCGACCGTCAACTGGTGTCCAGACTGCGAGACGGTACTTGCAGACGCGCAGGTCGTCGAAGGCGACTCCGATGGGGCAACAGAGAATGTGTGCTGGCGGTGTGAGACACCGGTCACGCAGCGCGAACTCGACCAGTGGTTCTTTACCATTACCGACTACGCAGAGGAGTTGCTCGAGGGGCTCGACGATCTCGAGGAGTGGCCCGAGAGTGTCAAAGAGATTCAGCGCAACTGGATTGGGAAACGCGAGGGTGCGTCGGTGTCCTTCGAGATTCCGGAGTACGGCCATGTTGACGCGTTCACGACGCGCCTCGACACAATCTGTGGTGCTTCCTACGTCGCCCTCTCGCCCGGTCACGACCTGGCCGAAACGCTGGCTGCCGACGACGAGACAGTCGCCAAGTACGTCGATGCCAGCACCGAGAACGGCGGGATGTCCGGCGTCGAAACCGACGCCGTTGCAGTCAATCCCGTAACTGGCGAGGAACTCCCCGTTTACGTCGCCGAGTACGTTCTGGACGACGTGGGGACCGGCGCAGTCATGGGTGTGCCCGCACACAACGAGCGCGACCACGCCTTCGCGCTCGAACACGACTTGCCGCTCAAGCAGGTCGTCGAGCCGGTCGACGGCTCCGCCGACGAACTGCCGGGCAGTCCCTACACCGATGAGGGGATGTTGACCGACAGCGGCGAGTACGATGGGCTGGCGAGTTCGGCCGCACGCGAGCGGATGCTTGCTGATATCGACGCCGCCGAGACCGACGTGACGTACCGGCTTCGCGACTGGCTCATCTCCCGCCAGCGCTACTGGGGGACGCCGATTCCGGTCGTCCACTGTGAGGAGTGTGGCCCGGTGCTGGTACCCGAAGAGGAGCTTCCTGTCGAACTCCCGGAGTTCGTCCAGACGACGGGGAACCCCCTGGCGCAAATCGAGTCGTTCGTCGAGACGGAGTGTCCGGAGTGTGGTGCACCCGCAAAACGGGAGACCGACACGATGGACACCTTCGTCGACTCCTCGTGGTACTTCCTGCGATATCTCTCACCGAATCTCGACACAGCGCCGTTCGACTCCGACCGGGCCAACGACTGGCTCCCAGTCGACGCCTACGTCGGCGGCGAGGAACACGCCGTCCTCCACCTCCTGTACATCCGCTTCTTTGCCCGAGCGCTTGCTGATATCGGTCTGTTGGACCTGCGCGAACCGGTCCAGCAACTCATCAACCAGGGGACGGTGCTGTACGACGGCGAGAAGATGTCCAAAACAAAGGGGAACGTCGTCAATCCCCACGAGTACGGCGCGGAGACGACGCGCCTGTTCGTGCTGTCGGCAGCCCATCCCGAACAGGACTTCGAGTGGACCGCCCGCGAGGTCAGCAGTTCCTACGACCTCCAGCAGACGCTGTTCGAGATGGTCCAGTCCGTTACGAACGGCGCCGAGACGCGCGAGGACCGAGAGTCACACGACGAGTACGTCGCCCGCGAAATCGACCGCACCGTTGCGGCCGCAGGCGACGACTACGACCGCTTCCGGTTCCACCAGGCGGTCACGGAGATTCGGGCGCTCGCACAACTGCTCCGCCAGTACCGGGAGTTCGACACCCCCAACGAGGCGGTGTATCGCCGCGGACTGCGCGTGCTGACTCGACTGGTCGCACCGCTCACCCCCTATCTCGGCGAGGAACTGTGGAACATGCTCCGCGGCGACGGACTCGTTGCCCACGCCGACTGGCCCGAACCAGAACACCCGGTCGACGCGTACGACATCGAGCGCCGACTGGTCCGGAACCTCCGTGCGGACGTGCGCGACATCTTCGACGTGGCCGGTATCGACGACGCCGAGGAGATCGAAGTCGTCGTCGCTCCCGAGTGGAAGTACCGCGCCTACGACATCGCTCGCGCGGCCGACGAGAGCGATGCGCTCGTAGGCAAGATTATGACCGACGAGGAGATTCAGGCCCACGGTAGTCAGGCCCAGTCCTACGCTGAGGACCTGCAGAGTCGGCGCAAGCAGCTAGAGCCGACACTCTCACGTGACGAGGAGTTCGACCTGCTCGACCGTGCGGCGTGGCTCTTGCGCGACGAGTTCGGGGCCGCCGTTTCGGTCAGGCAGGCAGAGGCTGACGACGAGCGTGCGAGCAAAGCCCGACCGGGCAAGCCGGCGGTACACATTCGCTAACGGGAACGAAGTGAGCGACTGCGATAGCTGGCGGGCGGAAACCGTGGTCAGTCTTTTTGAACTATCGCCACGAACACACTCGGTATGGACGAGACACCCGAAGTTGGCGAACTCGTACCTCCGGAGCGGACACTACTCGGTCCCGGTCCCAGCAACGTCCACCCGCGCGTGCTGCGCGCGATGGCGACGCCGCTGGTCGGGTATCTGGACGACTACTACGTCGACGTGATGGACGACGTGCAGGAACTCCTGCGATACGTCTTCCAGACGGACAACGAGTACACGTTTGCGGTCAGCGGGACCGGCACCGCCGGGATGGAGACGGCCTTTACCAACCTCGTCGAACCCGGCGAAACAGTGCTCGTTCCGACGAACGGCTACTTCGGCAACCGAATGGGACAGGTGGCAGAGCGTGCTGGCGCAGAAATTGTCACCGTCGACGCACCGTGGGGCGAACCGCTCGACCCGGCAGACGTTCGGGCTGCCTTCGAGCGCCATCAGCCCACCGTCTTTGGATTTGTCCACGGTGAAACCAGCACGGGCGTGCGTCAACCGGCCGTCTCGGAACTGGCCGACATCGCCCACGAACACGATTCGTACATCGTCGCCGACACCGTTGCCTCGCTCGGCGGCAACGAGTTCCGCACCGACGAGTGGGGGCTGGACGTGGTGTACACCGGCTCGCAAAAGTGTCTCTCGGCGCCACCAGGAGTGAGCCCGATTACGTTCAGCGACCGCGCCGTCGAGAAGGTACAGAACCGAGACACACAGCCCCGGTCGTGGTATCTCGACCTCGATGGCGTCTGGGAGTACTGGGGCGACGAACGGAACTACCACCACACCGGCCCCGTCTCGACGAATTACGCGCTCCGCGAGGCGCTGCGACTGGTTGCCGAGGAAGGCATCGAGAACGTCTGGGAGCGACACCAGCGCGTCGCCGGTGCAATCAAAGCAGGCGTCGAGGCGATGGGTGCGCCGCTGGCCGTCGCCGAGGACCACTGGCTGCCCTCGCTCAACGCCGTCTCCGTTCCCGACGGCGTCGACGACGGGGCAGTCACGAAGCGACTGCTGGACGAGTACGGCATCGAAATCGTCAGCGGACTCGGCGCGCTGGAGGGAGACATCTTCCGCGTGGGCTGTATGGGCCAGTCCGCAAAGCCCGAAAACGCACTCTACTTCGTCACCGCCTTCGCCGAAGTGTTGGCCGACGAGGGCGCGGCCGTCGACCCCGATGCCGGCATCGCAGCGACGCGACGCGCCCTCTCGACGTAACGCTCGACGCGACAGCTACCTCTTTCTCCCGAAACGGTTGCAGGATGGCAGTATATTTCCCACTTCACCGTTCGAAATGTACCGGATAGTGCCAATATTGTTATTTTTTCGAAAGGTCTTTGGTAGATGGTAGCACTATACAGTCAGCAGGGGAACAAGAAATGTTACTCAGACAGCGGTGCACGACCTGCGGGGAGACAGTCTCGGAGGCGGACCTCGTCCAGTGTGATATCTGTGGGGAGCATCTGCACGCAAAGTGTGAGGCCTTCGAAACGAAATACGAATGCCCGACGTGTAGCGACGAACTCTGGATAGGTGCAGTCGAGTTCTAAGGTGCTCTCGGAACGGATTTCACGTTCACCGTCCGCTCCAAACCCACAAGAGGGTACAGTCCCGAAAGGGAGACGAGATGGGAGGACGTGACCTGCTTGACCAGCAGGGCGTGAGTTTCGACGCCGGTGCTGTCGACATTGACGATGGCGAGGTACTCGACCTGCTAGAGCCTGCGGTCCGCGAGTGGTGGGTCGAGGAGTTCGGCGCGTTCGTCCCTGAGAATAGCGGATTTTTTACGCCGCCACAGAAGGAGGCGATTCCGCTCATCCACGAGCGCGAGAACGCGCTCATCTGTGCGCCGACAGGTAGCGGGAAGACGCTGGCATCTTTTATAAGCATCATCAACGAACTGTTTCGCCGCGACCGCGAGCAGGGACTGGAAAACAGCGTCTACTGTCTGTACATTTCGCCGCTGAAGTCACTGGCCAACGACATCCACCGGAATCTGGAGGTGCCACTCGACGGCATCACCGATACTCTCGACGACCGCGGCGAGGATGTGGAGTTGCGCCACGCGATTCGCCACGGCGACACCAGCGACAGCGAACGCCAGGCGATGCTGGGCGAGACGCCACATATTCTGAACACGACACCAGAGACGCTGGCCATCCTGCTCAACTCCCCGAAATTCAAGCAGAAGTTGGAGACCGTCGAGTACGTCGTCGTCGACGAGATTCACAGCCTCGCGGAGAACAAACGCGGCACACATCTCTCGGTATCACTGGAACGACTGGAAGCGATGGCCGAGCAGTCGCCTACGCGCATCGGCTGTTCGGCGACGGTCGAACCGCTCTCGACGATGGCCGAATTTCTTGTCGGTCAGGCAGAACCCGGCGGCGACCCGCGCGACTACGAACTCGTCGACACGCGGTTCGTTCGCGACTTCGATATGGAACTGACCTGTCCGACTGACGACCTGATTCACACCCCTGCAGACACCGTCAACGACCGATTTTACCAGCAACTGCACGACCTAATCGGCGAGCACACGAACACGCTCGTGTTCACGAACACCCGCTCGGGTGCCGAGCGCGTCCTCCACAA
Source organism: Haloarculaceae archaeon (assembly GCA_036625595.1). GTDB lineage: Archaea > Halobacteriota > Halobacteria > Halobacteriales > Haloarculaceae > Salinibaculum. Next base: position 5,682 of record JAZKTK010000006.1, read on the forward strand.
CCTCCGGGAACGCTACCACGACTACGACGAGAACAATTCGGGCTGTCACCACGGCAGTCTCTCGAAGGACCGCCGACAGGACATCGAGGAGCAACTCAAAGCCGGGACGCTGGACGTGGTGACCACCTCGACGTCCCTGGAACTGGGCATCGACATGCCGCATATCGACCTCGTCGTGCAGGTCGGCTCGCCCAAATCCGTCGCATCACTACTCCAGCGCGTCGGGCGGGCAGGTCACCAGCTCGGCGAAACGGTCACCGGGCGCGTCGTCGCGCTGGACCGCGACGAACTCGTCGAGTGTGCGGTCATGCTCAAAAAGGCCGAAGCAGGCTTTGTCGACCGGGTGTTCGTCCCCGAGAACGCCCAGGACGTGGCCACCCAGCACGTCTACGGCATGGCAATCAACGGACCGCGACCGGAACAGGAAATCGTCGACATCCTCCGGCGGGCATACCCCTACCGGAACTACGGCGACGACGACCTGGAGCAACTGTTCCGCTATCTCACGGCCGACTACGACGGGATGGAAGACAAAAACGTCTACGCGAAAATCTGGCGCGACACGAACGACCCGCCCGACGGGGACCACCACTACGAGGAGTACCCGGTCGGAGCGCATCTCATCGGGAAGCGTGGCCGCCTCGCCCGAGTCATCTACATGACTAACATCGGCACGATTCCGGATTCGTTCACCTGTGACGTGTACACCCGCAGCAACAAGGATTGGGTCGGACAGCTCGACGAATCGTATCTCGACACGCTCGACAGCGGCGACGTGTTCGTTCTCGGCGGAGATAACTTCGAGTTTCGGTACCGCCGCGGCTCGAAAGTTTACGTCGACCGGACGAGCGCGCGCCCGACCGTCCCGTCGTGGTTCTCCGAACGGCTTCCACTCTCCTACGACCTGGGCCAGGAGATTCTCCAGTTCCAGCGGGAACTCTGTGAGCGACTCGCCAGCGGCGGCCGTTCGGAGGTGCGAGTCTGGCTCCGGCAGTTCCCCCTCGACGAGAACAGCGTCCAGGCGATTACGCGGATGTTCGACCAGCAGGTCCGCTACGCCGGAATCGAGAGCGTCGCGACCGACAGCCGCCTGGTCATCGAGGAGGAACTGGACCACGACGAGTACGAACGGCACTACTACGTCCACTCCAACTACGGCCGGCGATTCAACGACGGGCTCTCCCGGTTGCTGGCCTACCACTGCGCACAACAGGCGAACGCCAACGTGAAAGTCGCTGTCGCGGACCACGGCTTCACGCTCTCGCTCCCGCTCAATCGGAAGGTCGACATCGCCGGTATCGTCGCGGATGTGGACCCAGACGAGGTACGGGCGGACCTCCGGGCGAGTCTCGACGGGACGGACCTGCTGGAGCGGTACTTCCGAATCAACGCCACGCGGGCGCTGATGATTCTCAAACGGTACAAGGGACACGAGAAGTCTGCCAGCCAGCAGCAGGTCAGCAGCGACATGCTGCTTGGATTCGCACACGACCTAGAGGAGTTTGCAGTCATCGAGGAAACCTACCGCGAGATACTGGAAGATAAACTCAACGTCGCCGGTATCGAATCTGTACTGGCCGACGTTGCCGGCGGCGACATCGAAGTCGTCCTGAAGCGAGTGGACTCGCCGACGCCGCGGGCGTTCGGGCTAGCGACGCTGATGGCGAGTGACGTAGTGTTAGCCGAGGACGAATCCGCGGTTCTCCAGGAGTTCCACGAGCGCGTACTGTCGGAAATAGAAGGCGAGACCATCACCGACGAGGAAGCCGCAGAAACGGACTGAGGCTGTCGTCTGCCCCGGTTTCTCGCTATTCGCGGCTGCTGGGACGGACCATTTGGGATAGACACCAACTGGACGAAGGGCGACAAAGAACCACCACGGGACGGGGGCGCGGACCCGGATGGTTTTATATTGCGACGGACCACGATTTCGTGTAATGGCGTCGCCCGAGTCGCTCGATGTCGAGGACGTGTCACCGCAGGCCTGGCGACTCCTCCGGGTCGCGGCGGGCTACGGCCAGCGCGACGTCGAGACGGAAGTCGACGACATCCAGCAGGCTCACGTGTCGATGCTCGAATCGGGGGCCCGAGCGCTCTCCCCCGCACGTCGGCGTGAGTTGCTCGAGCTCTACGTCGCCGAACTGACTGACGATCAAGTTCGGGTGCTCGTCAACCACTTCTGATACTGTCGGCCGTCCACGCCGGACACCAGGCCGCGTGACACGATACCGTGCACCCAGTTGGGTGCTATTCGAAGTATTAATCAGTACATTCCGGTAAACAGCCGTGTATAGATGATACAACTCGGAAAATCGCAGGCTCAGAGGCGACTGCTGGCGTTTGCCGTTGCGGTGGTCGGAACGGCGCTCATCGCGTTCGCGCCGACGCCCGAGGGGCTCTCGCTACGAGGGCAGTACGCGTTTGCAACGATGTTCTTTGCCGGTTTCCTATGGGTCACCGGGTCACTCCCGCTGGCCGTCACCGCGCTCTCGATTCCAATCTTGCTCACTGGATTCGGCGTCTACGGAGATATGGATGCCGCGCTCAGAGGGTTCGCAGACCACATCATCTTCCTGTTTATCGCCGGGTTCATGCTGGCGAACGCACTCCAGAAGTACGATATCGACCGCCGCATCGCCCTCCGGATGATGGTGGCGATGGGGTCGTCGCCGCGGCGACTCGTCCTCGCGGTGATGCTCGCCACCGCGTTCCTCTCGATGTGGGTCTCCAACACCGCGACTGCAGCGATGATGCTGCCCATTGCGCTGGGCGTCCTCGCGCAGGTCGTCGGCCGCGACCGGATTTCCGCACCGGATGCCGACCCCAGTGAGGACATCGACGACATCGACGACAGTGACGGAGCGACCTCGCGGGACGGAACCGGGGCGACGAACTTCCAGCGCTCGCTGTTGCTCGGGACGGCGTACGCCGCGAGTGTCGGTGGCGTCGGAACGCTCATCGGAACACCGCCGAACGCGATTCTCGCCGGCCAGCTCAACTCGATTCTTGGCTACGAGATTAGCTTCGCCGACTGGCTGCTCATCGGGCTCCCGGTCGTGTTCGTCACGCTGCCGCTGGTCTGGATTCTGTTGACCATGGTGCTGTATCCGCCACGCATCGACGACGTGACCGACGCCCGCGCGCAAGCCCGCCAGGAACTCCGAGACGAGGGTGTCCTCGGTCCGCGTGGCAAGCGCGTCGCGTACATCTTCACCGCGACGGCCGTCCTCTGGGTCGTCGGCGGACTCGGCGAGGGCGTTCAGTACCTCATCGACACCAACGTGCTGCCGCTCCCCCAGACCTGGTTCAACACCCTCTACGGCACCAGCGACGGGATGACGATATTTGGCGTCCGCGGCCATCAGGGTGCGCTCTACTACGTGATGGTCGGGATGCTCGCCATCCCCGCACTCGTGCTTGCCGACACCGCAGACTGGGACGACCTCGTCGACATCGACTGGGGGACAATCCTGCTGTTCGGCGGTGGTATCTCGCTTGCCGACGCGCTCGCGGACACCGGCGCGACCGAGTGGATAGCCGATGTCATCTTTTCGTCACTGACTGGTTCGCCGATTGTCCTCGTCGTCGCCGTCGTCGTCCTGCTCGTTATCTTCCTGACCGAGATGACATCCAACACGGCGACGTCGACGATAATCATCCCCATCCTCATCGGTATCGGTGGCGTCTTCTCGGCGACACTGGGACTACCAGACGTTGCCGCGTCCGTCTTCCTCGCAGTCTCCGGCGCGATTGCGGCGAGTTTCGCGTTCGCGCTGCCGGTCGCGACTCCACCGAACGCTATCGTCTTCGGCTCTGGATATCTCGAACAGAAGGATATGATGAAAGCGGGCGTCATCCTCAACATCATCATGACCGGCGTGCTGACGGCACTCATCTGGGTGCTCTTCCAGTTCGTCTGGCCGCACATCCTCTGGTAGGACTAGACGAGCAACGTATTCAGCGCGTCCGGAACGACCAGCACCGTACTCCCGGGTTCGATGGCAGCTTCTACGGTCTCGGCGGCAGTCATGAGACAGTCCTCGACCACTGTGGGATGCTGACTATTGGTCACCCACACGTCGTGTTCACGAAGCACCCGAGCCACGACGAAGGCCCGCTGTGCGCCGGGTTCGTACCCCTGTGCCATCTCCTCGTACAGTTCCGCTGCGGAATCGGCGGTCGAGAGCCACTCGAAGAAGCGCTGTTCGCCGGTCCCGTCCCCAGCACCTTCCGGCAGTGCTGCGGGAACGACGAGTCGGCCACCGTCCCGGAGCGGGTTGTTCGCGCCGAGTGCGACGTACGTCGCCGCACGCGTCGCCTGGTAGAGGTTGGCGTCTTTCGGCGCGCCGACCCCCGCGACGACGGCGTCGTACTCCTCGGTCACCTCGACGGAGAGTGCGTCTCTGGCGGTCGCAGCGAGGTCTGCAACGACCGCCCGTGGGTCGCCCGCGCTAGCACCCATGATACCCGCCGGACCGTGCGTGACGTTCAGCGAGAAGTCGAGTCCGACCACGTCACCAGCCTCGTCGACGAACGCTCGGAAGGGGTTGTCCTCGATGCGGCCGAGACGGACGCCCTCGCGGCCGAGCATCTCCGGGCCGTGTGAGTAGCGAATCTGTGACTCGCCGCCAGCGCCGATAACGACGGTCTTTGCACCGCCGGAAAAGCCCGCGTACTGGTGGGGTTCGACCATTCCCGTCGCCAGCACGGCGTCGACGGCCGCGACAGTTTCGTTGAGTTCGATGGGACAGCCATCGACGGTCCCCGCTTCGACCGTCGCATCCGGGTCGTGGTTTTCGGCGAGGTCGGCGTGGTCGCCGAGCGCCGCCTCGATTTCTCCGTCGGTCATCGGACGATGGAGCCCGAGGCCGAGGATTACCGACACCTGTTCGCGGGCGACGCCGATTCGCCGGAGTTCCTCGAGTAACACGTCCAGCAGCACGTCGTCGGGCGTCGCTCGTGTCACGTCAGTCACGACGATGGCGACAGTGTCGTCGGGGTCGACTCGCGCCGAGAGCGGTGGGCCGTGTGGATTTGCCACAGCCGTGGTGGCCGCCTCACGTCCCTCAACGGCTTCACCGCCTGTTGGCGTCGCGACGGTTACCTCACAGTCCGAAAGGTCCACCGCCACAGTGCCGGTGCCGAGTGGAAGGTCCATACGGCAACCAGCGCTTCGAGCGACAAAAAACGGCGCGTGTATCGGCTCATCCGGCAGGTTCAGTTCGCACTCAGTGCGTCGAACGGCGCGGTCTCCAGCAGTCGCGGAAACAGGACGATTCCCGCGACGAGGACGGCACTGGCGAGCACGGCAATAGGTGCGACGGTCAGCGTCTCTGCAATCCAGTAGGTCACGCCGGTGAACACGAGGCCAGCGACGACGAACACGACCGTCTGGCCGACCGATTCTGGAGTGGGAAGTCGCTCAACGTCGCTCGTGTAGAGGGCTATCGCGCCGCCAGCACTGCCGCCGAGTCCGAGGAGCGCGTAGCCGCTGCCGGCGGTCACCGGGAACGTCAGCGCTGCGGCCGCTGCCGCGACGAGACAGCCAAGCTCTGCGCGTTGGCCGACGGTGAGCCACAGCCCGCCAAGGATGGCCACACCGACCGCGAAGCCGGCCAGCACGTCACCGAGGTAGTGGACGCCGATGACGATACGGGAGAGCCCCACGAGACCGATGACGGTCACAGCAGCCCCGACGAATCGGATGTCTCGGAGGCGGTCGCGCGCGAGGACGAGACCGCCGTAGACGACCGTCGCGGAGATGGCGTGCCCGCTCGGAAACCCCGAGGTTTCGGGTCGTTCGGCGACAGCCTGCACGCTCACCGGTGGTCGGGAGAACATGAACAGTTCCTTGAGCGCGAGCGTGACGACCAGCCCAACCAGCGTGTAGCTGATGACGGTCGCCGTCGATGGTCTGTCACCGACCCAGTACAGGACCGAGAGCGCAACGAGCAAGAAGGGGAGCCCACCCAATTCCGTAATCAGGGCGAACAGGTCGGTAAGGGCCGGTGGAACCCCCTCGCGTATCACTTCGCTCGTGGCTTGGAACCGGTACACGACGTGCGTTTTCGTGTTGACCTACTAATCCGTGTTGGTCGCCAGTCACCGCGCCCACGCGACCATCCGCCCGTACGTCTCGTCGGTCTCCAGTGCGGCGGCGTCACCGACCAGCACGAGCCCCTTCTTCGCACGCGTGAGCGCGACGTTCACGCGCCGGTAGTCCTCGAAAATCGGGCTATCGAGGTCGCCCGTCGCGACGAAAGAGATGACGATGACTTCCTTGCTGGAACCCTGGAAGCGGTCGACAGTGTCGACCGCCACGCCGTCGGGGACGTGTTTGTTGATTTCGGCCACCTGCGCCCGATATGGTGCGATAACGCCGATGTCCACCAGCGAAACCCCCGCGTCGAGGTACGATTGAACGGTTTCGGCCACCGCCATCGCCTCGGTCGGGTTGGTGTTGCCGACCGTCGCACCGTCGGGGTCGACAAATGCGACTCGGTCCTGCAGGTGGTCAGGGAGTGCGCTCATGTCGACGCCCGCCAAATCACGGACGTGCTGTCCGGCCACCTCGCCGTTTGCGGGCCGGAGTTGCCCGCCATAGAACTCCTGGGAGGCAAATGCCTGGATGTGCTGGGCCATCCGGTACTGCTTGTCGAGCATGACGCTGGCCGCCGGATAGCGCTCGATGAGCCGCTGAAAGAGACTCTCGCCGAGGTCAGCACAGCGCTCGTCGCCGGCAATCTCGTCTTCGGCCTGCACGACCGGCGGTAGCTGATGGTGGTCGCCGACCAGCACCGAGCGGTTTGCCAGCGCCGTCGCGGCGAGCGTCCCGGGTTCGGTAAGCTGTCCAGCCTCGTCGACGACAGCGGCATCGAACTGCTGGTCGCGCATCACGCGCGAGCCACAGGAGGCGGTAGTGGCCGCGACGACGCTCGCCTCCCGCAGTTCGCGGACGCATTCACCGGGGTCGCCCGCGGTCTGGAGCCGGTAGGACTGCATGTCCTCGCGAACGCCACTCTCCGTGCCGACGCGGACGATGTCGGTAAAGCCCTGTGCTTCCAGCGCCTCGATGGCGTTGTCGACGGCGCGATTCGTGAAGGCCGAGAGGAGTACGCGGTCGCCGCGGTCAACGAGCGCCCGGACAATCTGGGCCAGCGTGTACGTTTTTCCAGTCCCGGGGGGGCCGTGGACGAGCGCCACGTCCTCGGCACCGACAGCCAGCTGCACGGCTTCGTTCTGGGCCGCGTTGTTGTCGACGAACGTCTCCGAAACGTCCCGGAATTCGGGGTCGCGCCGGCCAAAGAGCACGTCCTTTCGCTCGTCCGATTGGGTGAGCAGCGCATCGTGGAGCGCCGTTAACATTCGGTCGGCTCCGATTTCGGAGGGATACACGTCGAGTCGGCGGAGGTCGAACGGTTCGTCCACGCTGACGACGATTTCTTTTGAGATTCTCTCGACGCGAGCCAGTTCCGCGTCGCCGCCCACCGGATTGCCATCGCTGGCAAGCACCAGGTCGCCCTCCCGAATCTTCGAGACGGCACCGGTCCCCGTCGCGCGCAGTTCCCACCGGCCGCCGTCGAGTTCCCGCCGGCCAGCGGGTTCGAGGTCGACCAGCGCCCGGTCGGCGTTCGCCCGTTCCTCGGGTGACTGTTCCCAGAGTTTGGCGTACTCCCGGTGGACGGCACGCCGCTCCATCTCGATTGCTCTGTAGAACTGGTCGAAGTACTCGCGCTCTTCCTCGGGCATCGCTGTCCCGACAGTGCCGGCCTTCGATTCCTGGTCGAGTCGGCCGGAAATCGCCATACAGGTGTCCTGCTCGAAGCAGTACTCGCACTTGGCGTCGGCCTCGTATCCCGTCGGAACGCTGCTGTCGTGTTCCATCGCCGCCAGCGCGTTGCGCTCTCTGAGGACGAACTCCAGCAGCCCCGACCCGATAGAGAAGTCCTTGGCGGGCGAGAGGTCGCCGTTTTCTTCGGTTCGCTCGACGGCTGCGTTTTTCGTGTACAGCAGGGTGCCGGTATCGGGGTGTTCGCCCCGACGCTCACCGAGGATGAGCGCGTAGCAGGCCGCCTGCACCTTGTCGTGGAATCGTGGGTCTCGACGGGTGTTCTTGCCCGTCTTGAGTTCGACTGGCATCCCGCGACGGACGGCGTCGGCTCGCCCCTTGAGCCCGTACCGCTCGCTGACGAGCGTCTGCTCGGAGCGCCAGTCGTCGCCACCCGTCAGGGTCCCCTGGTTGAGCCACCCCTGGATAGCACTCGCGTGCTGGCGTACCGTCTCGGCCATCGAATCCCGGTCGGCACCGAGCAGTCCGAGGTCCAGTCCAGCCTCCTCGATACGGGCGTCGACTGCCTCGTCCAGGTCACGGCCCCGCAGCAGGTCGCCGAACACCTCGTGGACGATTGTCCCCTTGACGACCGGTTCTGCCAGGGGCGTCCCGCCAATCTTGTTCAGATAGTACATCCGGGGACACTGGACCCACTGACGCACGTCGGTCACGTCGACCAGAAAGTCCGGTTCGACGACGACCATCGTCTCCTCACCGGTCGTGTACTGCGTCTCGCCGCGGTACTCGCGTTGGTCCGCATCGTAGACAGCCAGTTCCATCCCCACGTCGAGATAGTCGGCCGTCTCGGTCCACTTGCCCCACAGCGTCACCGTCGTCGGGTCGCCGCGGCCCCGGTCGGGCCGGACCGCAATCTCGACGAGGTCGCGCTCGCCGTACTGTGTACTGACGGTTTTGGGCTCGGGAACTTCGGTAACGACGCCGCGAACGTTCACGGCAACGGGCAGGGGTGGCGGCGGAAAAACGCTTCCGGTCGGTATGAGAACGAGTCGCGCGTTTCGATGCCTATTTTCCCACAGAACTCCTTTCGACTGGTAACGATGCGTGTTCGCGACTGGGATGACATCATGGAGGACGTTGTCGAGAGCAACGCAGACCCCGATGGCTGGCGCGGCATCGGTGGCGACCGCGCGAACGGCATCGGCGAAGACCTCTACATCGGCCACCCCGGTGTCGGCGTCTTTCAGCTAAAAACGTACGCGAAAAATCCGTACGAAGTACAGGGGGTCGGTGCACGGATTGCCCGCTCGCTCGACGACGAACTCGACCCACTCTTTCCCGGGAAAGAGGACGCAACGGGTCTGTTCGGGGTGCAACAGCCCGCCAAAGACGAGGACGAAGCCAAAAATAAAGCCAAGAACCTCAAAACAGTCGTGGAAACGCACGCCGACGCCCCAACCTCGCCGGAAGCACTATTCGACGACATCATGGACGCGCTCGACAGCCCCGCCTACGGCCCGATGGATTTCGACGACTACGACCGACCGGACCAGATGGGCGAGTTGACCGACACGTTCGAGGAAGCCGAGGAGCTACTCGACACCGAGTTCGAGGACGTCATCGAGGAAGACGTAGACAGAGGATTTTACTGAATGGTCGACACATCTCCGGTCGAGGACTCTCCCGAGCAGACTATCCGGTCGTACTACGACGCGCTTCGAAACGGCGATGCACTCGGCCCGTATTTTTCAGACGCAGAGACGACGGTCAAGTTCGGAATTTCCGAGACGCTCGAAGGGAGTGAAGCTATCGCCGAAGGACTACGCGAACAGACGGCGACGACGACCGAGTGGACAGTCGACAGCCACAACCTCGTCGTCGACCAGCACGAAGCCGTAGCGTGGTTCGCAGACAGAGTAGGCCTCGCCTGGACCGCCACCGAGCAGCAAACCCGTCACGAGTTCGACACCCGCTGGAGTGGCACACTCGAGCGGACCGACCGCTGGCAGTTCGTCGGTATGCACGTCAGCACAGCGGGTGACATCTGATGGTCGGCCCCATCTCCGACGAGGAGCGCGACGCCTTCGCCTGGAAACTCAAAGCTGGCTTCATCCTGCTCGTGGCACTCTCGGCCGGCCTCATCACGTTACAGGCCGACGCCGGCCCGATTTGGTTTCTCGTGTCCACCGTCGCTGGCGGATTCGTGGGCGTGGTTCTCGTCTGGATTGCGTTTCCAGAGCGCCAGCAACTCGTCGATACCGAGGGCACCGACGACGACCACGACTGGGGCCGGTAAGTATACTGTCGGCGGTACGCCGCTGAAGAATGTCGACACCCGGGTGTCAACTACCGATACGGAGGAACAGTCGACAGTATCAGTGGCTGTCGACGGCGTCGAATCGGAGTGTGATTTCGTTCCCGTCCTCGCATTCACCGAACGTCATCTCGCCGTTTGCGGCCTTGACAACCCAGTAGACCAGCCACAGGCCGACGCCGGCAGAGTGAGAGAGGGCAGTCTCCTCTTCGTTACGGATGACCTCCTTCTCAGTCTCGGGGATTGGCGGACAGTTGTCTGAAACTGCCGTCACGACCGTACCGTCGTCCTCGTAGATGTGGACGTTAACACGTGCCGGAGAGTCTCCATCGTGGTGAAGGATACCGTTCTCGATGAGTTCACTTAACGCGACTTCGTAGGACTCGGAGACGGTCGCCCAGAGCTCCTCGGGTGTGTCGATTGTTATCTCCGCGTTGGAGTAGCTGGCGCGGAACTGCTGGACGACGGCACGGGCGAGGCGGACGACTTCGGCGTGTTCCTCGTCGTCAGGGTGACGAATGCGTTCCTGGATGGTGCGGACCTTCTCGCTCAAGCGGACCATCTCGTCGGCGGTCTCGGAGATATTCTGGGTCATCTCCAGAATCTCCTCGTCGGTGAGTGCCATCTCGCCGTCTGCCGTCGCGCGCTCGCCGAGCAGGTCCGCTTTCCCCATGACCAGCCCCAGTTTGTTCCGAATGTTGTGTCTGAGCAGGCGTGTCATCACCTGTAGCTTCTGTTCGCGGCGTTTTCGCTCGCTGATGTCACGCGCAACACCGACGACACCGTTGTAGGACCCGTCGTCGTGAGGGAGGAGTTTGAATCGAAGTTCACACGGGATGCGATTGCCGTCCTTTGTGATGAGCGTCACTGTCCACGTGTCACTCTGTTCGCCGTCGGCGTCGAGCAACCGCTTGATTCTGTTCTGACCGGTCTCGACGTCTTTTGTCGAAAGTAGCATCGACGGTGTCTTGCCGACGATTTCGTCTTTCTCGTACCCGGTCATCTCGGCCATCGCGTCGTTGACGAGAACGTACCGCCCCGAGTCGTCGAGGAGGTAGAGCATATCCTCTGCTTCCTCGACCAAATGCTGGTACCGATTCTCCCACCCATCGGCTATATCCTCATTTCCTGACATTGAATCGAGCCCCAGGTATCCCGTCTACGCCGTCAGTTCCGGTCTCTATGATTTATAAGCGTCGCTTCCCATCAATTGAATGTGATAGGTTGGCGGCTGGTTAACAGGCCCGGCTAGAGCCGTTTTGAGACGTAGGGACCATCCTGTTTATAGCCCAGTTTCTCGCGGTAGTACTGACGGACGCCGATGCCGCTGAGTACGGCCAGTTTGTCGAACCCGGCATCTGCAGCCAGTCGCTCGGCTTCAGCCAGGAGTTGCCGGCCGTATCCCTGATGCTGGCGCTGTTCGACACCGGCGCTCGCGGCTTCGCTACTCCCGACACCGACCTGACTCCCGTAGACGTGTAGCTCACGGACGATAGCCGCCCCGTCCAGTTCGTGCCTGACTGGTTCGTTCGGGAACCGGAGCCGACAGAAGCCCACAAGCAGGTCCTTCTCGCGGTCCTCGAAACTGATGAAGTGTTCCGTGCCACCGGACACCTCGTATTCGGTCATATCGAGCGTGACATTCTCCGGCGTCTCGTCGTTGTGGCCCACTTCCCGACAACGGATACAGTCACAGCTCCAGCCGTGCTCATCCATCCGCTTGCGGGCGAGTTGACGGAGGTTCGACTTCCAGACGCCGCCCTCGATGAAGTCCGCGGGGATGTCCCGCTGGACACGCTGGAGGCGTGTGTACTCGGGAATAATAGATTTGATTTCTGCGACGAGTTCCGCCGCCTCGTCGTTGTCCAGCGGGTCGAACTCGTCGGTGTGCCACCAGTCGTAGACCGCCGTTCCCTCGACGACCAGTGTCGGGTAGATTTTCAGGAAATCCGGCCGCCACTCCGGGCGCTCGAAGATGCGTCGGAAGTCCTCCAGACACATCTCCTTGGACATGCCGGGCTGGCCGGGCATCATGTGAAAACCAACTTTGAACCCGGCATCGCGCAGTCGGCGGTTGGCGTCGATTGACTCCTGAACGCCGTGTCCGCGGTGCATCTCGCGGTTGATACGCTCGTAGGTGGTCTGGACCCCGACCTCGACTTTCGTCCCGCCCAGTGCGAGCATCCGGTCTATCTGTTCTGGGTCACACCAGTCGGGCTTGGTCTCGAAGGTCGTGGCGACGTTTCGCACGTCGGCCGTCTCGTTTTCCGCGATGACGTCCTCGATATATCGGAACTCGTACTCGTCGGGGTCCTGCGCGAAACTCTCACCCTGTGCGGGTTCCGGTTCCTTGTCCACGTCGTAGTCGTTCATCGCCTCCAGTGCCCGCTTGACGAAGTGCTCCTGGTAGTCGTGACTCCGGGCAGTCATCGTCCCGCCCATCAGGATAAGTTCCGCTTTGTCGACGGGATGGCCGATCTCGCGTAGTTGCTCCAGACGGAGCGTTACCTGGCCGTACGGGTCGTAGTCGTTTTGCTTTCCGCGGGCGGCCGCCGGTTCGTGGCCGGTGTAGCTCTGTGAGCTCGAAAAGTCCGAATCGGGTCCACCGGGACAGTACAGACACTTCCCGTGGGGACACCGCTCGGGCGAGGTCATAATCGCAATCGGCGAGACGCCCGACGCGGTCCGGACGGGTTTACGCCGCAGGACCTCCTCCAGGTCGTCGCGGTGTTCGTCGGGGGCGAAATCGAGCAGTTCGGAGTTTTTCGGGACCTTCGGCGACGAGTAGGTACCACAGACGTCTTTCTTTGCGGCTTCGAGGTTGTCGCGGTCGACGTCGCCGTCGAGTATTCGCTCGACCAGCTCCTGACAGACCTGCTCGAACGTGCTCGACTCGCTTTGTGTGTCCGTACTCATTGCTCGCGCTGTTGGTCTATATCTCCGCTTTGACCGATTAAGGTTGTCGCTTGGGTGACCGACGAGCTACTCGCCGGAGAGGTAACCGGGGTTCCACTCACCGTCGAAATCGTTGTGTTTGAACGGGACTGCGTCCTCGCCAGCGTACGTGCCGACGAGTTGGCCGCTCCCTTCGAGGTAGTACTTGTAGGTGGTCAGCCCCTCCAACCCGACCGGCCCTCGGGCGTGGGTCTTCCCCGTACTGATGCCGACTTCGGCTCCGAGGCCGTACCGGTAGCCGTCGCTGAATCGCGTCGACGCGTTGTGGAACACGCTCGCCGAGTCGAGGCCGCGCATGAACCGACTGGCACGGTCTGCGTCCGCCGTCACGATGGACTCGGTGTGTTTCGATCCGTAGGTGGTGATATGGTCGACGGCACTTGTCAGCGAATCGACGACCTTCACCGACAGGATGAGGTCGCCGTACTCGGTCGACCAGTCCTCTTCGGTCGCCTCGTTCATCTCGACGATCTCCCGCGCACGCTCGTCGCCGCGGAGTTCGACGCCAGCCTCGTCGTAGCGCGCCGTGACCGCCGGAAGAAACTCCTCGGCAACGTCCTCGTGGACCAGCAACGTTTCGACCGCGTTACAGACGGCGGGGTACTGGACTTTCGCGTCGTAGGCGATGTCCGCTGCCATCGAGAGGTCGGCCTCGCTGTCGACGTACACGTGGCAGATTCCCTCCGTGTGGCCGAGGACAGGAATGCTCGTGTTGTCCTGAATGTAGCGGACGAACTCCGAGCTCCCTCGCGGCATGAGCAGGTCGACCGCGTCGTCCATTCCCAGCAGCGTATCGACGTCTTCGCGCGCTTCGATGAGCTGGGCCCATCCGTCGGGACTGTCAGCCGTGGCGTCCTGAATAATCTCGAAGAGCGCACGGTTGGAGTAACTCGCCTCGCTGCCGCCTTTCAGGATGACGGCGTTGCCCGATTTGAGCGAGAGTGCGGCAATCTGAACGAGCGCGTCGGGCCGAGACTCGAAGACCGTCCCGATGACACCGATGGGGACCGATACCTTGTAGAGTTCGAGCCCGTCGTCGAGTTCTCGTGCCGACAGCGTCTTTCCGAGCGGGTCGTCCTGCCCGGCAACGCTCCGGACCATCTCGACAATGCTGTCGAGTTTCGATTCCGAGAGCTTGAGACGGTCGACGAGCGCCTGGCTGTATTCGCCGTTTGCAAGCATCTCCTCGGCTTCTGTCACGTCCTTCTCGTTGGCTTCCAGAATCGGCTCCCGGTTGGCGTCGATGGCGTCGGCAATGTCGTGCAGCGACTCGCTTCGCTCCTCGTCAGAGAGCGTCGCAAGCTGGAGTGCTGCGGACTCTGCCTCCGAAACTTTCGTTTTCGTATCTTTTTCAGTCATCGATAACTCCGTTTATAGGAACGAATATTGTCCCGACAGGTTTGGCAGTAGCGATTTTTTCCAGCACGTCCGGCTCTGTCGACCGAGCGATAATCGCTGGGATGCCGTGCTCGCTCACGTCGCGGGCACCGCGGACCTTCGTCTGGATGCCGCCGAACTCCTCGGTCGAACTACCCTCGACGATTTCCTCGACTTCGTTGTAGTTGCGGCCGACCGCCTCGATGAGTTGTGCCGACTCGTCCTCTTTGGGGTTACCGGTGTAGACGCCACCCACGTCGGTCAACGTGACGAGCAGGTCGGCGTCGACGCCGATAGCGACCGAGGCAGAGAGCATATCGTTGTCGCCGATTCGAATCTCTTCGGTCGCAATGGCGTCGTTCTCGTTGATAATCGGAACCACGTCCCAGTCGAGCAGCGTCTCGATGGTGTTTTTGAAGTTCGTGAACCGCTCGGGGTTTTCGAGGTCGTGCTGTGTGAGCAGTGCCTGAGCGATTTTCCGGTCGTAGCGCTCGAAGCTCTCTGTGTAGCGCCGCATCAGGTGGCTCTGACCGATAGTCGACAGTGCCTGGGACTCCTCGACGGTCTCGCCGCCGTACTCGATTCGTCCTTTTCCGGCACCGACGGCTCCGGAGGAGACGAGAATCACCTCCTTCCCGCGGTCGAGCAACGAGACGATGTCGTCGACGAGTTTGTCGAGTTTCTCGTCGTCGAGATTCGACTCGTCGTCGGTCAGCGAGTTCGTCCCGGCTTTGACGACGACTCTGTCTGCGGCAGCTGCGAGTTGTCGTGACCGCTCGACTACGTCGGCTTCGACTGTTTCATTCATCGGTAGCGTTCTGTGCCAGTTCCTTCGAGCGGTCAGTTGCCGCAGCCAGCGCCTCCGCAACCGACGTGTCGACATCGCTGTCCCAGAGCACTTCCATGCCCTCTATGGTCGTGCCGTTCGGCGAACAGACCGCGTCAATCAACTCGTCGACGCTCTTTTCGGAGTTGAGGACGGTCTCGGCGGCCCCTTTGAACGTCTGTGCTGCGAGCACTTCCGCCTGGTCTGGGGAGAGCCCTTCTTCGACTGCGCCCTCTTTCATCGCCTGCAGAAGGTAGAAGACGAAGGCCGGCCCGCTGCCGTTCAGTGCGGTTGCTGCGTCCATCAGTTCCTCTTCGATTTCGACGAACTCGCCGAGGTCGTCGAGCATCTCGCGGACATCCTCGTCGACCTCGTCCCAGGTGACAGCTGCGGCCATGTCGCCTGTCTCGGCCGCCAGGTTGGGCATGATTCGAACGACCGTCGCATCCGTCCGTTGCTCGACGAAATCTGTCGTGATGCCCGCAGCAATGGTGACCAGTGTCTGGTCGGGACCGAGGTCGAGTGAGTCGAGCACGTCGCCGACGTACTTCGGCTTGACAGCGACGACGACGACATCCGCCGTCGCGGCCTCGGTAGAGTCTGTCGTCGTCTTCGAACAGTATGCTTCGACACGTTCGAGCGCGCTCGCATCGAGGTCACACGCGATTATGTCGTACTTGCCACTCCGTGAGAGGCCCTTGATGAGGGCACTTCCCATATTGCCACAGCCGATAACGCTGACAGTAGTCATTCTTGTCGTGGATAAACCAAAGCGAGAATATACGGGCTTTGATTGTCGGTCAGTGCTGGTGACGGTATCGAACCCGCTCAGGCCGTCGGTGCCGTCGAGAGTTCGCCAGCGAGTGCCGCCAGCACTGCGTCCTGGACGGCGTCGCGCTCGCCAGCGAGGAACTCGATACGTCCCTCGCGTGCGCCGCGAGCGTCGAGGCCGGCTTCCGGTGCGTCGTCGCTCGCCTGTTCGACGACAGCGCGAACGTCGATGTCGGCGTCACTGCGGACGTAGGCCTCGTCGGTGTCAAAGCCGACCAGCGCGACTGCATCGTCGCGGTGACGGCGGAAGAGTTCGTCAAGCAGGAGTTCCGTCGGCGGGAACTCGTAGCGGTGGGTGTATGCCTCCGTATCGAGGACGAGAATCGGCTCGCCGTCGACGGTTTCCTCGGTAAGGTTCTCCTCTGCCGTTTCGACCTCAGTTTCCATCTTCGTGCGGAACTGCTCGCTGACGTGACCCGCCAGGCCAGTCGCGTCGTCGGTCTGCTCGGCGAACAGCAGGTCGATGATGAGTTCGCGCTTGTCCTCGTAGGACTGGTAGTACGCCTCCAGCGCGATGGCTTCGCGAATATCTTCGACCGTCTCGGCGTCGTAGCCTGCCTCGCTGGCGAGGTCCACGTACGCATCGGGCGTGTCCTCCCAGAAACTGACCGCCGGGAGGTGTTCGAGGTCGTCGTGAACCTCTTCGTTGACACCGGCAGCGATGGTCGCGGTGAGCGCCGTCGCCGTCGTCTCCGATGCGCCCTCACGAGACGGTGCAACAAGCGTGTCCACCTCGTCGGCGATCTCGTCGTCGACCGTGCGCTCGTCGACAACGACGCGGCGAGTCCCGTACACGTCGAGGAGTTCGAGTCCGTCCAGTGATTCGTTCGTACCAGCGGCGGCGACAAACACGAACAGCGGGAACTTCTCGCCGTGGCGCTCCTGGTTGGAGAGCATCTGGGTCAGGTCACCCGTCGCGTCGTCCATGTCGTAGACGGACCCTTCCAGCGGTCGGCGGTCGAAGTAGTGGTACTCGGCGTCGCTGCTCTGGTGCTCGTCGCGAATCAGCGGGAGCGTCGCTCGCTCGATTGCGACGCCGGCGACGTAGCCGTCGGCCGTCGCGCTGTGGCGAACGACAATCGGTCGTCCTTCGAGAACCGCGCGGCGAATCGCCGTCGCAGCGTCGAGCAGCGAATCGGTGACTGCCTCGACGGCTGGGTCTTCGGCCAGCGGAGCGAGCGCGTCGGGTCGTGCCCGCTGGAGCATGGCGTCTTCCATCCGCTCGGTGACTGCGTCACGCTCCTCGTCTTCGAGGATGACCAGCGCCTCCGTCTCGACCTGGAGTTCGCCGCGTCGCTCTTCGACTTCGCCTTCGATTCGGACCACGTCGCCCTCGTCGACTTCGGGGTAGGCGCGAACGCCGGCTTCCTCGAAGGCGGCACAGTCGACGGTACCCGTCTCGTCGCGGAGTTCGAACACCGTCGGACCGCTCGTCTGACGTGCGTCGGCGATTTCGCCCTCGATTCGGACGAGACTCCCGACTTTGTCACCGAGTTCGTTGATGGTCGCTTCGACGGCTTCGGCCTGTGGCTGTGCTGCTGGCTCTGCCACCTCCGGGGCCTGCTCGGCAGCAGGCTCTGCTTCGCTTTCAGCCGTCTCGTCGCTTTCTTCTGTCTCTGTACTCGCTGCCTGCTCGTCGTCGGTGTCAGCCTCCGTCTCTCGGGGTTCCGGCTGGCCGACGCCGCTATCACTCGATTCAACTGTACTGTCGCTCTCGTCTGTCTCGTCTGCGTCTTCTTTCAGGATTGCGCCGTCGTTGTCGGGGTCGTCGATGAGCGTGCCCCGGAACTCGGATTCGCCCTGGCGAATCGACCAGCCGAGGTCGATGTTACCGTTGTCACGAACACTCTTGACCTGGACGAACACGGTGTCACCCGGTTCCCAGTCGAGGCTATCGAGACGCTGGTCCAGTTCGCTCTTGTGGAGCAGACCGGTCACACTGTCTCCGATGTCGACGAAGACACCGAACTCGGCGAACCCGTCGACTGAACCTCGGTAGTAGCGACCGGGCGTCAATTCGTCGGGCCGGCGGCCCCGAAACTCGAACACGACGTCTTCCTGGTGAAGGTCACAGATACGGCCGTCAACAGACGTACCGCAGATGATACACGAACCCATTGGCAGGTGAAAGCGGTTCCGCCCTAAAACGGTTGTCGAAACGCGCCCGCCGGTCCGCCCCTCACTCGAAGAGGGTACTCTCGTCTTCGAGCATCTCGATTCCCCGCGCGACTTCCCGCGCTTCTGGCGGATCGAGTGCCACCTCTACCTCGTTTCCGTCGGCGTCCTCGAAGGCGACTTTGACGCGTTCGTCGCCGAACTCCCGAACGTCGATGGCCTCGATATCGTAGAGTTTCACCGTCGCGGAGTTGTTGGACGCACCGACGTGCTTGATTGCGCCGTCCTTGAGTTCGAACATGAACTGTTTGAGGTCGAACGTCAGCATGGCTGAGGCTCCGGGTGGTAGCCTCAAAAAGTCCCGGTCCCCACCGACCCTTTCGTTCAGCAGCTCACCCAATCGCGCTCTCGATGACGGCGAGCAACCGTTCGCCAGCCGCTCCGACGTGTGCGTTGCCACCGAACCCGTAGCCAAGAATCAAAACTACGGGGACGGCAGCCAAGCCGACGGCCTTCGGCAACCAGATGTTGTGGACAGTCGCTATCCCGTAGACGAACAGACAGGCGGCCCACAGCACGACGACGGCCTTCACCCAGACGCTCGGTATCCCCAGAAACGCGAGCGGGGCGAGCGAGTAACAGATAACCTGTACCGTCTCGCTGACTCCGGCCCGGTCGTCGGCACCGCCGATTAGAAGTACCGTCTGGAGCGCTGCAGTCAGGTGAATACCCGCCGGAGTCACCAGCACCATCACGACGAGGAGCCAGAGAATCGCCGACGCTGCCGGCTGGCCGGCCACGACCGGGTAGGCGTCCGCTGTCGTCGCCAGCCGCACCGCTTCGGCAAAGAAGACGACAGTGGCGGCAAAGGTCAGTCCCGGGGCCTGGTCACCGGGCGCAATCTTCTCGCGGAAAAAGGAACTCGGCCGGAGGAGTATCTCGACCCACGCACGCGCGAGTGCGACGGGTCCGCGTTCGCGGCCCAGTTCCGGATTCTCGACCCACTGAGTCACAGTCGATGGTTGGAGTCGTGCCGGCTTTACCGTTGTGCAATCGCCCCGTTTGCAACCCTCGCTCGCGGTTCAGTCGTCTGCCCCGACGTTCTCCTCGCTCTCGAAGCAGGCTGGGTCAGGGCTAATATCCGCGTATTCGGTGGCGCGTTCCCCCAGTACCGCGACGCGGTCTGCAAGGTCCTGGTCGACGAAGTCGCCGCTATCGAACTTCGCGCTGGCTCGCGGGACCGCAGCCTGATAGGGCAGGACCCACGCATCAAGCGCCCGACAGACTGTCCGCAAGTGTTCGAGTGCGGAAATCGGGAAGTTCCCACCAGCGATGCCCAGCAGGCCGACGGTTTTGTTCTCGAACTCGTCGAAGCCACAGTAGTCGAGGGCATTCTTCAGCGCCGACGAGTACGACCCGTGATACATCGGCGTTCCGAGGATGATTGCATCAGCGTCACGGACACGACGCCGGAGTTCCTCGGCGTCGCCGGCATCCTCGTCATCTGGGTCGAACACCGGCAGATCGAAATCTCGTAAATCGAGCAACTCAGTGTGTGCACCGCGGTCTGTGGCGGCCGCAAGAGCATGCCGAGATGCGATACGCGTGTAACTCTCGTCTCTGAGACTGCCACAGAGTGCAACGACAGTTGGTGGTGCCATACGTGCAGTTGCGATGGTATCTCCTTAGAAGCAGTGTTCGATATACCCGGCGTAACCACCTACGGGAGGACACTCACGGAATTTGGTAACCCGTACGGCCCACTCGATTCGAGGTCAGTCCAGAGCGTTCGACGGCGTTCACGACCATGCCGCCGGCGCATAGTCCACAGTGAGGGGGACAGGAGCGGACTCACTGCCAGGGGCGAGTGACCTGAAACGGTTCGAGGGTCGCGTAGTAGGACCCGGTAAGACGGCCGACAGCATCGACTTTCTCCACGTCGATTTTCCCGTCAGTGACGAGACTATCGTCGACGGTAATGTGTTCGATACGACCGAAAATGACGATATGGTCACCAATTTCCATCGTGTCGTGGAGTGTACACTCCATGGTTGCTTTGGCAGCAGCGACGAGCGGGGCGTCGATAGTCGTCGCTTCGCGTCGGTCGAGGTCGGCGAGGTCGAACTCGTCTTCGTGACTGTCGACGTTGTCGCTCGTGCGGTCCATCGCTTCGACGAGGTCACTGGTAACGAGATTGAGGCCGAAAGCTTCTGTCTCGAGGACGTTGAGAGCGGAGTCTTTGGGGCTTCCGTCAGGTTTGCGTTCGGTTGAGACCATAACCACGGGCGGCTCGGCTTCGATGACACCCATGTAGAAGCTATACGGTGCGAGATTGTCGACGCCCTCAGGACTGCGGCTGGATACCCAGCCGATAGGACGGGGAACGATGAGCGTCGTCAGCAACCGATACATCTCGTCGACGGCCTCGTCGGGGTTGACTTCCATTGTCTCCCGTCAGAAATACTGCCTAATATAGTATCGCATTCAGGGGCAGACCCAGTCAACTGATAATCAGGAGTACCGGGCCTGAGTACCGAATCTACAAATCGAACGAGAGCTTCAGACAGTCCGTATACTCGAGCTACTGTTGACCAGATGACTAGAATACTACCGCTGTAGGCGGACCACAGTCTCGTCAGCTTCTTCGAGTTCGACGAGCCCGTCAGCAGCCAAATCTGTGAGCAGTGTTCGGAGCCACTCACGGCCGTGGTCCCCGCTTGGCGTGTAGTCGACGCGGATTCGGTGGCCGAGTGTGTCCAGAGCCATCTCGTCGTGTTCGCTGAGGAGGCGAACGATACGCCCTCGGAATTGCCGTCTGCTTCCTTCGAACTCAGGCTGTGTCGGTACGTCCGGTGCGGTGAAATCACCGGATGCGTACGCCGAACACCACTCGCGCCACGGACAGTCTGCCTCGTCACAGTGTGGCGTCTGCTCGCAGGCGACCCCGCCCAGTTCCATGATCGCGTTGTTCCACACCCGAGACTCGCCCTCGGGCATCAGTTCCGTGGCCGATCGCTCGAACACCGCGTCGTCGTCAGGGACGCCGAAGGCGCGATAGAGAACCCGCTTGACGTTGGTGTCGACGACGGCATCTCCGTTGTTGAATGCAAAACTGGCGACGGCGTTTGCGGTGTAGGGACCGACGCCCATCAGTTCCGAAAGGCCGTCGGGGTCCTCTGGAAACTCACCGTCGAACTGTTCCTGGACCTGCTGGGCGGCTTCGTGGAGGTACTTCGCGCGGTTGTTGTACCCCAGCGAGTGGTCGGTCCAGAATCCGACCACGTCGGCGCGGTCCGCGGCCGCAAGGTCGGCGGCCGTCGCCCATCGCTCGGTAAACGCCTGCCAGGCGTCGACGACCCGGCCGAGCTGGGTCTGCTGGCTCATCACTTCCGAGACGAGAATCTCGTAGGGGTCGGTCGTTTCGCGCCACGGGAACGAGCGGTGGTCCTGCTCGTACCACGCGACCAGTGCCTCGCGTACGTCGTCGAGTGGCGCGGTAGCAAGCGGGTCCTCGACAGCCTCCTCGGACATCGGTCCGTGGTAGGGAGCGGGTTGGTTTGTGGGTGACGGTCCCAGCGCCTGGGTTAGTCGCTGTGCGGCCTGCGGAGTCTCAGGTGGGCACGCGTCCCATCTTCGACTTCGAACTCAAGCGCACCACCGGACTGCTCGATGACCTGGTCGACGAGCCAGAGTCCCAGCCCGCTGGCGTGTTCGAGTGCCGTCTCCTCACCCTGTTCGATGACACGAACTTCGTGGGCAGGAATACCGTGACCGTCGTCCGCGACGGTCACGGTCACCCAGCCGTCGCTGACGGTCGCCGTGACAGACACCGTCGGTGGCGTGCCGTCGTGGCCGTGTTCGAGGGCGTTTTCCACGAGGTTCCGGAAGGCAAAATCGAGGTCGCGGATGCCCACCACGTCGACATCGTTGGGCAGGTCAGTCCGGACGGTTGCGGCCGGTTCCGCATCGCGGACGGCCGCGATGGACTCCGAGACCAGGGTGTCGAGGTCGTGGGTAACGTGGTCGAAGTCACCGCCGACAATCCAGTCGAGGTTGCTAACCTTCTCGCTGGTCGATGCGAGCGCGTCACTGGCGGCCCGAATCCGCTCGAGACAGTGTCGTTCGTCGTCGGAGACGCTTTCTTCGAGGACTGTTGCAAACCCCTCGATGACGGCCGTTTTGTTGCGAATGTTGTGGCGCAGTGAGCGAGCGAACACCTGCTTTATCCGCTGTATCTGCTGTTGTTTGCGGTGCCGGTCGGTGATATCACGAAGCGTCGCGACCCACTCGACGAACTCGTCGTTTTCCTGGATTGGACCGACCGTCACCTCGAAGAGTCGCTCGTTGCCGTCGCCGTCAGTCAGCCACGCCTCGAACGATTCCCAGCGATTGCCCCGGTCCGCCAGGATGCGTTCGAGCGCCTCGTTTCCCTGTTTGATGCTCTCGCTGGGAAACAGTTCGGCCAGATGCAGCCCTCTGAGTGCGACCCGGTCCAGTCCGGTAAACTCGACCATCGCCTCGTTGCAGACCCTGATGCGACCCGAGTCGTCGAAAACGTACATCGGGTCACCGGCGCTCTCGACGAGAGTTCGGTACTGTTCGAGTTCGCGCTCGCGCTGTTTGCGCTCGGAGATGTCCCGGACGACGCCGATAAGGCCGCCGTACTCCCCGTCGGGCGTCTCGCGTGGCTTGAAGTGATAGGAGACATCGACGTGGCTACCATCCTGAGTCACGATCGTCATATCGATAGTCTCACTCTCCCGGTCGGAGTCGAGAATGTCTGTGAGAACCCGCTGGGCACGTTCGAGTTCCCCGTCTGGCATCGTCTTCGAGACGTGTTCCTCCAGGAGGCCCGACCGGTCGTAACCAGCCATGGCCGCGTACGAGCGGTTACAGTACTCGATGTAGCCATCTGCATCAAGCGCAAACAGACCGTCGACGGCGTTGTCGGCCAGTTCTTCGAACAGTTGAACGCGGTCGTAGCTCTCGACCTCCGGTGACACCGGGTCGAGTATCTCGAAGCGAAGCGTGCCATCGTCGAGGACTGGATAGCTCGCATGGACGAAATATTCGACGCGGTCACCGACCGGCGCCTGGATTATTTTTCCGTGCCGGACCCTGTCGCTCGCGACGAGCGTCGTCAAATCGAGAGCCGTCTCGGGACCACCTTCGAACGTCGCTGCGAGTCTGCGATAGAAGTGTATCGGTCGGGGAGTGGGACGCTCCCGGCTTTCGGCGTCGAAAAACGACCGGAGCGACACGTTCGACCAGTGGACGTGGCCGTCGCGGTCGACGAGGAAGCAGCCAGTTTCTCGTTGTCTATCTGCCTCGAGCGACCGAATACTCTCGGTTCGACCCGCCGCTTCCTGTGGTTGACTCGCCCCAGCGATACCAACAATTTTCGCAAACAATGATCGTCGGCCTTCCGATTCTTTGCCGACGACGGTGTCGACGCAGTCGAGTGTCGCGGTACCGATATTTGCCGGGTCAGCGTCAGTGTAAAGGATGGTTGGACAGGTGCTCTCCCGGAGGAGTGTCAACCAGTCGTCCTGTGGCTGCTCGCTCTCGACGACCACGCAGTCGAAGGGCCAGTGCTGAACCGTCTCAACAGCGGCGGTCACTTCGGTGTTTGTGACAAGCGTGAGTTCGTCGTACTCCCGTGCGGCGTAGGACGCGACCGCACCGAGTTCGTCCTTGTCGACGCCGACGTAGAGCAGACGAATCTGCGTGCTATCTGCGAGTGGCCACTCCGATCCAATCTGACCGGAGTCGTCCTGGGGTCCCGGGCGCTGCATCCTCTTCTGTATATCCGGGACAACTCGGGGATAAAAATCCACCCCCCGAGAGTTTGTCACTCGGTGTCGGTTACCCGCTGTAGCGCGATTTCGACGTGAGTCCCGTCCTCGACCTCGAATGAGAGTTCGCCACCGGACTGAGTGACGACACACCTGACCAGCCACAGGCCGAGTCCACTCGCGTGGTCGAGTGCCCCTGACGAACGAAGCCAGGCCCGTCCCGGCGTCGGCATCGGAATCCACGTACAGAACGTCAATACAAGAAGCCACATTCTGCCTGTCAGGAAACCCAAGTACCCGAATTAGATTCCGGCATGAACTATAGTGGTAATCACGCCCACCCCGGTCAAAATGGGTCCGGTTACATGAACACCGTCAGAGTGCAGCCACGAACAGCGAGGCCACCCCTTCGACGACAGTCTCCCAGACGGAAACGCCGACCATCACGGAAAGCAATGTGTCGAGGGCGAAAAAGATGAAGATAGCTGCACCGGCAAAGTGGGCTTTCCGCAGGTTGAACAGGTGAGCAAACCGGTGGAAAAACAGGGCATTTGCCAGACTCACCGGAATGATGGCGAGCATCTCACCCGCCCAGATTGCGGGTGAAGCACCGTACTGAATGGCGAGGCTAATCGTGATGAGTTGCGTCTTGTCTCCGAACTCCCCGACAGCCATCATCGAGAAGATGCCGACGAACGTCGTCACCGACTTCGGCAGGTCGACACCGAGCAGCGAGATGTCTCGCCCATCTTCGAGTTCGGCGAATCCGCCGTCTGTGGTCGCCGGCACGTTCCCCTCTGACGGCGCAGACCGATAGAGCATCACGCCAAACAGGAAAAACAGCGCGATGGTAATAATCTCGAGATAGATAGCTGGCAACACGGTCTGGACTGCATTCCCGAACAGAATCTCGAGAGCGGTCCACCCGGCGAATGCACTCCCTGCTGCCGCAACGACGACGTACGGATTGTACCGCGTCGACAGCCCTGCGATGATGAACTGTACTTTCTCGCCCGGAAGAACTGCCAACTGCGCTCCCGCGGCGATAAGCATAATTTCCAGAAATCCAGCCATCACCAGACACCCCCCGCAGAGAGACGACGCATATGCCTGATTTTAGACGTGTCTAATTAATAAGCGCAACGGTGGCAAACAGGACTTGCAACGGGGGCAGAAGCGGGTTACTGCGGCCGGGCGACGATTCCGAGGTGGTCCTCGTGATACGGTTCCAGCGACGTTGCCTCGAGTAGTTCGTAGGTTTCCGACAGCTCCATTTTGACGCTCTCGAAGACATCCTCGGGCGCTGCAGTCACGTCCTCGCTCCGGGCTTTGACCGCCATGAGAAGTCGGCCGTCGTCGCGGAGGAACGTGGCGTTGCGTGCGGCAACGCGGGCTTGCCCGCGCGTCGCAACGTCCTGAATCAGGAGGTCGACCGGTTCGACCACGTGAGCGTACGTCTCGGGTTCGCGTGCATCCTTGAGCAGCGGGAAAAGCCTCGGTCGTGACTCCGTCACCGATAACAGGTCACGCATCGGTCGTGGTGCGAACTCCACCGCGTACGTTGGCCCGGCGAAGTCGGCGACGTGGCTGACTGTCGTGCCCGACGCCGCCCCGAGGTACAGCACCGTCTCGCCACCGGCCAGCCCCGTCTCCATCTCCAGTTCGAGCATCGCACCGACTTTCGAGCGATGCGGGTCCCAGCGGCGCCACTTGCCGTCTGTCGCCTCGCCGTACACCGGTTCGCCTCGCGTCGCCAGCCCTGTTTCGCCGTCGATACTCCGCCACTGGACGCCGTCCGGGAGCTTCATTGGGTATCACGAGCGCGGATTGTCTCGATGCGTTCCTGGAGTTCCGACTGCAGGTCCGGTCGGAGGTCCCCGCTGTAGTGGTCGATTCGGGCTGCAATCGTCAACTTCCCGGCGAGAGCGCGCGCTGCAGACCCGCGGTTGTCTCGTGGCGTGTTCCGGACGAATTCGTGGGTGTAGATGATGCCGTGTTTCGGCGAGGGTGCGCCTCCCTGAAGGTGGGCAAACAGCGCGTCTTCGGCACCGAGTACCTGGACCGTCCCGCTCGGTTGCTTGGCCAGTGACTCCAGTCCGCCAGCGAGTGCGATGAGTCGTGCCGCGAGCACCGGGCCGGCCATCGCGGCGAGATTCGGCGCAACGCTAGGCGTCGTCTGCTCGACGTACTGGCGCAGTTCTGCGGACTCGTCTGCCAGCCCCGCGACGCGGCCCGCCAGGTCGACGACGCGCGTTTCGAGTGGCGTCGTCGGAGTCCGTTCGGCGATACTGCGTGCCCCTTCGATGCCGGTCGGCGCGTCGTTGTAGTGGGTCCCAGCCCACTCGGTGACTCGTTCTGCGAGTTCGTTCGCAGTCGACTCGCAGTCGTCCATCGCGCGAATCGCGTGAATCAACTGCTGGTCGTCACTCAATTCGGCGTCGCGGACGGCCGCTCGTGCGGCGCTGACAGTCGCCGTCTGTAACTGGTCGTAGTACTCGTCGGTGGAGTCGACGAACCCGCTGTCGACGGCCCGAGTGGGCCAGTCGGCGGGTTCGGTCGTCGACCCGTTCCGGATTGCCGTCGCCGCCGCCTCCTCGTCGTCGGGCGAGATGCCGGCGAACCAGCCTTCGGTCATACCTGTCGTACCGCTCCCGCCGCGAAAAATGTGTGCTCTCGGCCGCCCGCCTCCATTAACAACCTGTGGTTAGTTTAACTGCTGTTTATACGTAAAAACGTTGTTCTGGGTGCAATTTTTGTATCACGGTAGCGTATGGCAGGAGTATGGTAACCCAGGACGAGGTCCCGGGGTGGTTACGGGCCGAACGAGAGTACGTCGACGAACTCGAGAGGCGTGGAACGCTTCCAGAATTATTCGAGACCAGCGCCGACAGGCATCTCGATTCCGACGCGCAACTGTACAAAGGGGGCGTCTACAGTCGCTCGCTCGCAGGTGTGATTCCTCGGGCCGAACCTGGCACGTACGAATCGCTGAGTTACGGCGAGACGCGCGACATCGTCCGCACACTCGCGGCTGGCTTCCGTGACCTCGGACTGGACGCTGGCGACAGGGTGGGTATCTTCGCCAATACACGGATGGAATGGGCACAGACCGACCTCGCCCTGCTCGCGGCCGGGTGTGTGGTCACGACTGTCTATACGGAATCCTCCCCCGCTCAAATCGAGTATCTCCTGAGCGACCCGGATGCGGACGTTGTCGTCGTCGAGAACGAAGCGCTTCTGGAGCGACTCCTACAGGTTGAAGATGAACTCGATATCACCGATATCGTTCTCATCGACGAGGCCCAGACGTACGGCGACCGGCCCGACGTACAGACGTTGGCCGACATCTACGAACGCGGTCAGGAAACCTTCGACTACGAGACGTACCAGTCCTGGCTCGACGAGCGGGACCCCGACGACCTCGCCAGTCTCATCTACACGTCGGGGACGACCGGCGAACCGAAAGGCGTCGAACTGACTCACTGGAACTTCCGGGCGAACATCCACCAGACACGCCGCCGTATCAACAGCACCGAACGCGACGACATCAGTATCGGACCCAAGACCGTCTCTATCGCCTTCCTCCCCCTTGCCCACGTGTTCGAGCGACTCGTCGGGCACTTCCTGATGCTTGCTTCCGGTGCGGCAATCGGATACGCCGAACACCCGGACACGCTGAGCGAGGACCTGCAGTTGCTTCGTCCGACGACCGGCGCGAGCGTTCCGCGCGTGTACGAACGGATTTTCGACACGATGCGCGAACAGGCCGGCGAGTCGGGCGCGAAACGCCGAATCTTCGACTGGTCGCTCGACGTTGCGCGGGAGTTCCAGCAGGCCGACGACCCCGGTCCAGTGCTCCGTGCCAAACACGCTCTCGCCGACCGGCTCGTCTACAGCACAGTCAAGGAGAATATTGGTGGCCGAATGCAGTTCATGGTCTCTGGCGGCGGTAGCCTTAGCGAGGACCTCTGTCGCGTGTTCAACGGGATGGGCCTGACGGTCATCGAAGGGTACGGGCTGACCGAAACGGCACCAGTCATCAGCGTCAATCCGCCCGATGACATCCGCCCAGGTACGATGGGCGTGCCACTCGTGGGCGTCGACGTGTACGTCGACGAGTCGAAAGTCGCCGGCAAGAAGTTCGAAGGAGCCACCGGCACCGTCGGCGAACTGCTCGTCCGCGGGGACAACGTGTCGTCGGGGTACTGGCAAAAACCCGGCGAAACTGACAGGGCCTTTACCACCGACGTTCCCGAGAGCGCACTCTCCGAAACTGAACCAGACGAGGACGGTGAACCCAGGTGGTTTCGAACGGGCGATATCGTCGAACAGACCCACGACGACTATCTCGTCTTCCGTGAGCGCCTGAAGCAGTTGCTCGTCCTCAGCACCGGCAAAAACGTCGCACCGGCGCTCATCGAAGACCGGTTTGCCACGAATGACCGCATCGACCAGGTAATGATTATCGGTGACGGTCGGAAGTTCATCAGCGCACTTCTCGTCCCGAACTTCGAACGACTGGAACGCTGGGCCGAACAGGAGGGTATCGACCTGCCCGACGACAGGGAAGCGATGTGCGAGGACGACCGTGTTCGCGGGTGGGTGCAGGAGGCTGTCGACGAGGTCAACGAGGAGTTGAGCAAGACCGAATCGGTCAAACAGTTCGAACTCTCGCCGTACGAGTGGACAGCGGAAAACGACTTGCTGACGCCGTCGATGAAGAAAAAGCGGCGCAATATCACGGAAGTCTACGCCGACCGCATCGACGCGATGTACGAACGGGAACCCGAGAAAGTCGACGCCGGCAACTGATTGGCGCGACAGCCGACCCGGTCAGGTACTGAGCGGCCTCGGTGCGGTGGTCAGACGCTCCTCGAACAGCGTCTGGAACAGTTTTCGTTCCGCCGAGCGGAGGTGTTGCGTGAACGTCGACTGCGTGATATCCATCATCGACGCCACTTCTTCGCCGCTGGTGTCTCTGGGCCACTCGAAAAAGCCCGCAAAGTAGGCGGTCTGTGCCGCCTCTAACTGACGGTCGGTCAGAACATCCTCGAACGTCGAGCGGAACCGCGCTTCGAAATCCGAATCCCGCTCTTGCTCGCGTTGTGCGACCAGGTCGAGTTCCGGATGAACCGACTGAATTGCGTCGACGACCGAACGGATGTCGTTCGACCGAGACACGTCAGCGACCAGCCGACCGCGTCCATCGGTGACTGCAAGCGAGGTCACCGCCGCCCCGTACTGGGCGGGCGTCGTAACGACCGACGAATCGTCAGCCCGAAGCCGAATGTGATGACAATCGTCGTGGGAACACAACACCTGTGCCTCACTGAACGCCGAACTCTCCTCGACGTAGTTCGAGATATCCGCCGGGTCGGCCCCCGTAATGGAGACGTAGACCGTACAGTCAGAGCTATCGCTGCTACCGACTCGGTCGAGTTCGACTGTACAGCCGAGCGTTTCCGAGAGCGCGACGAACGGATCGGCCGTCCTGTCGAGCCGGAATTCCAGTTGTGTTACGTCGTCTGACGCGAGTGTTTGTCTGCTCTCGGCCGCGTTGATGGCATCACCGACGGTGAGGCCGAGTTCGGCGAACAGTTCCTGGTCGATGGCCTCGAACGAATTGGGTGTCGCCGCCGCCACACACAGCACTCCGTAGTCGGCATCGAGGTACGACAACGGGACACACACACCAGCCGCGTCGGCCGGGTCGTCGACTGGTTTCGTCTCACCGTCGATGAACACCGGTTCAGTACTGTCGAGAGTGTCTTCGACAACACTCCGGTAGTCTCCCGAGCCGGCGATGCGTTCGCCGAGTATCGTCTCCTCAGTCCCAGCACAGGCCTGGACTTCGACCCGGTCGTCGGCGAGGCGAGGCTCTCCAACCCACGCCGTCTCGAAGAGTTCGGAGCGAGCGAATCGGTCACACAGGACGCGCTCTATCTCTGCGCGAGTCGACGCGGCAACGAGGTCGCGGTTGATGTCGCGCAATACTTCGTTCGTGTTGTTCAGCCGTTCGAGCCGGTCGTTTTGGTCCTCGATACGGAGTTGTCGCTCCTTGCGGTCAGTTACGTCCCGTTCGACGGCGACGTACCGTTCGACGTGTCCGGTATCGTCGGTTATCGGTGCGATAGTCATATCGACCCAACACAGGTCACCGGATTTCCGTCGGTTGATAATCTCACCATCCCAGACGTTCCCTGTCGAAATCTGTTCCCACATCGACGCGTAGAACTCGTCGTCGTGTTCGCCCGACTTCCACAGACGCGGATTCTCGCCGATGACCGTCTCGGGGTCGTGACCGGTGACCTTCTCGACTGCGGGGTTTGCGTACTCGATTGTTCCATCGGTGTCGGTCAGAAAGATGGCGTGTCCGGCGTGTTCGATAGCTTTCCGAAATCCTCTGAGACGGTCGGTTAGTCGCTGCTCCTCGACGACGTAACTCGACAGATAGTAGACGGTGAGCAACGCGAGAACGCTCACGAGAAGGCCAGGAAGCTCTTCGAGAGCGGTCGTCGCGTGTCGTGCACTCAATATCTGCCGGGTCGCCATCAGGGACAGCATGACCGTCAGAAAGCCGAACCGGCGGTCGTTACTCTGTGAGAGTAACACCAGCGAGTATCCGACGCCAACCACGCGGAGGAGAATCGAGATGAGAATGACGACGTTCACGACGACCCACCCCTCCCAAAGGGTCGTCCACCGCGCCAGTTACGAGACTCACTCATGGGTCCAATTCATTCGTGCCATCATATATAAACTCAGGCCGTTCCCACATGTTGGGACGCGGGACGGCGCCCCATCGATTCGGTCGAACTGGCCCCACCCAAACAGTATTGGGATGGTTGTTATCCCGGAATTTTCGGGGCGAACGTGGACCAAACAGTATCGGTAGTACGCTCTCCACACAGTCTGTCGTACGTTTACGTGTATGATTCGACCGACCATCGAGGCGAGACGGCAGCCACACGGACCGACGGGTGGTATCGATGAGTAGTACGGACAGTGAGGAGCGTCTGCCGGGGGTTCCAGAGGTCGGCGTCTCCGAGTTCGACGCGATGGTCGACAGCGAGCGAGTCGACCCACGCGAGGAACTGTCACAGACCGACCACGACACGGAACTGGGAGTCGAAATGGCGGAAGACGCACAACGCGTCTCACGCGGAGAGATATCTGCCGACGACTACTGGCGCAAGTACGACGAGGCCGCCAAAACCGAGTTCGGTGACGCGTACCGCGAGACGCCCAACCCGTCGATAGAGAGTCCCGACCAGACAATCGCGTCGGAGACGGCCGAGTCACTCGGCTGTTCGATTGACTCGATGGACTCGGTCGCATCAGAGCTTTCAGCGGACGAGTCCTCGGCTGCCGCCGATGACGATACCGACGGTGACAAACGCTGGGGGATGGTCATCGACCTCGAAAAGTGCGTTGGCTGTGATTCGTGCACCGTTGCCTGCAAGGCCGAAAACCGAACGCCACCGGGCGTGACCTACAACGTCGTGATGGAGGAAGAACACGGGGAGTTCCCGAACGTCACCCGGACGAACGTTCCCCGTCCCTGTATGCAGTGTGAGAATCCACCCTGTGTCCAGGTGTGCCCCGTGTCGGCGACGTACAAGACCGATGACGGCGTGGTCAATATCGACTACGACCGCTGTATCGGCTGTCGGTACTGTATCATCGCCTGTCCGTACGGGGCACGCTACTTCGACTTCGGCGAGAACTACGACGACGAGGTCGAGGAAGCCGGCGAGGTGACCAGTCCCGAATACGGCGTCGACCGTGGCAAGCGCGAAGATGGAAAGTCGCCCGTCGGGAACGTCCGCAAGTGTAGCTTCTGTACGCATCGCCTGGAACGCGGTGAGGAGCCAGCCTGTGTCGAGACCTGTATCGGGGACGCCCGAAACATGGGCGATTTAGACGACACCGACAGCGAGGTGTCGAAGATGGCAGACTCCTCCCGTGCCTTCCAGTTGAAAGAGAGTGAGGGGACCGACCCCAACGTGTACTACCTCAAATAGGACAATGGCAACCGAAAGTTCACGATTCGAGTTCGACCCCGGGTTCGAGGACGGCCGCCTGCGACTCGCCTGGTACGGGTTTATCGGCCTGCTCCTCGTGGTCGGGGGATACGCGATGTGGCTCCGCATCACGCAGGGCATGGCCAGTACCAACCTCACCAGTATCGTACCGTGGGGGGCGTGGGTCGCCTTCTACATCTACTTCGTCGGCCTGTCTGCGGGGGCGTTCCTCGTGAGTACGCTGGCGAACGTCTTCGAAATCGAAGGGATGCACCGCGTCGACCGCGACGCGCTGTTTGCGGCGATCATCAGCATGGCCGTGGCCCTGCTGTTCGTCTGGGTCGACCTCGGTCGCATGGACCGGATGTACTTCCCGTTTATCTGGCGACAGCTGACCTCCGCGCTCTCCTGGGAAGTCCACGCCTACGTCGCCTACATCGGGATTCTCGTGACGGAACTGTACTTCTCGATGCGAATCGACCTCGCACGACTGGCATCGCGCGCGTCGGGCGGCCGCGAAACACTGTACAAACTGCTGGCCCTGGGGAGGCTCGATACGAGCGACTCTTCGCAGAACTTCGACCAGCGCTGGCTCAAGCGTGCCGGAATGCTCGGTATTCCGCTGGCCATCTTCATGGTCCACGGCGGAACGGGCGTGCTGTTCGCCGTCTCGAAGGCACGTCCCTACTGGAACAGCGGCCTCTTCCCGGTGATATTCATCATCTCGGCGCTGTTGAGCGGAACCGCACTGGTGATGATGCTGTACGTACTCCGGACGCGCCTGTTCGAGGGGAGTACCGTCGACCGTGACCTGCTGGACCGTCTCGCCCAGCTGCTGGCGGGCTTCATTATCGTCGACGCCGCGCTCACGGCAATCGAGGCGCTCATCGCGTTTATCAGTCTTCACCCCCACGAGGTCGAAACGTGGCAGGTCGTCCTCTTTGGGGAGATGTCGTGGTCGTTCTGGTGGTTCATGGTCGGCGCAAGCTGGGTGTTTCCGATGGTGTTCCTCTCGCGACGGGGATGGCGACGGACGCCGTGGGCGATGGTGCTCGCGGGACTGAGTGTCGTCGTCGGCGTCGTCGCCGTCCGGTTCAACATCGTGGTTCCCGCACAGATTCTCCCCGTCATGGAGGGGCTTCCCCACGGGACCTACTTCCCATCGCTGGTTGAGTGGGGAACGAGCTTCGGTATCATGGGGGTTGGGTTGTTACTGTACACGCTCGGTGCAGAACTGCTTCCGCTGACGCCGCTCACTGGAGGTGATCACGAATGAGTACTGATAACACGGAGGAGTCGGACGCGTCAGTTTCGCGTCGGGACTTCGTCAAGGCGGTCGGGAGTATCGGCGCCGTTGCCGGCGCGAGCAGCGCCGCGATTGAACTGGACCTGACGGACCTGTGGACCGACGAAGACCACTACGTCGGCGACGCCTACGGCGAGTATTCGGCGAGTGAGGTGATACACACGACCTGTGGTCAGTGCAACACGTTCTGTCCAATCAAAGTTCGACTCGACGACGACAGCGGTACTGGCGAGTACAGTTCGCTCGTGCGCAAACTCGCAGGCAACCCGTACTCGTTTTTGAACACGCAGCCGTTTGCACAGGTTCCCTACGACAGCGACCCGGAGGATGTCGCGATGGGCGGTGTCGAAGGGAGCGGTGACGTCGACACCGACCGGTGGTCGCTGTCGGGCGGTCGCATCTGTCTGAAAGGACAAGCAGGTATCCAGACGGCCTTCGACACCTACCGGGTCCGAAAGCCGATGAAACGCGTCGGTCCCCGTGGGTCCGGCGAGTGGAAGACGATATCCTGGGACCAGGCAATTACGGAAATCGTCGAGGGCGACGATGAACTCGGTCATCCCGGCTTGCGCGAGATATGGGGATACGCACCAGAGGAACAGGTCATGGACGACTGGGAAGCCGTCCAGAACGACGAAATGGAGAAAGACGAGTTCGACGAAACGTACGCAGACACACTCATCGACACCGACCACCCTGACCTCGGGCCGAAGGCCAATCAGATAGTGGATGTCGGTGGGTTCCGCCGGAACTTCATCCGAGCGCGCCTCTGGCATCAGGGGCTTGGTTCGACCAACAGTATCCACCACGCCGGAACGTGTGGCTTCTCCAGCGTCCTCGGAAACGTTCGCTCACACGACGCGCCGAAGAAGCGCCAGTACCCGGACATCGAGAACTGTGAGTACCTGCTCGTCTGGGGAACGAACCCGATGGTCGCGAACAAGGGGCCGACGTGGCTGGCCCCGAAGCTCACTAACGCAATCGAGGACGGGATGCGGATGGACGTCGTCGACCCGCGGCTCTCGAAAACGGCCGAGAAGGCCGACACGTGGGTGCCGGTCGAGCCCGGTGCGGACGGCGCGCTCGCGCTCGGGATGGCACGCTGGATTATCGAGCACGACCGCCACGACCTGACGTACCTCCGAAATACCTCGGAGACGGCCGCTAGCGACGACAACGAACCGACCTGGAGCGACGCGACGCATCTCGTCCTCGTCGACGAGGAGATGGCACCGAAGGCCCGGGCTGCTGACCTCGGGCTGGTCGATTCGGACCACGAAAACGCCGATGACTTCGTCGCCATCGACGCAGAGACGGGTCAACCGCGTCCGGCCAGTGAAGTCGATGCCGGTGTGCTCGACGCGTCAGTAACCGTCGATGGCGTGACCGTCGAGAGCGTCTGGAGCCAGTACCGTGACCGGGTGTTCGAACACTCACTTGAAGAGTACGCCGAGATGGCTGGCGTCTCTGTCGACCGAATCGCCGAAATCGCCGACGAGTTCACCAGCCACGGGAAGCGCGCGGCAATTATGGCCTACCGGGGCCCAGCCAAGCACACGAACGGCTTCTACAACACGCGGGCCATCGCGACGCTCCAGCATCTCATCGGCAATTACGACTGGAAAGGCGGACAGATTACGCCCTACGCGGGATACCAGACGATGTCCGGTCGATACGAACTCGGCCAGGTCCCGGATGGCTACTCCCCGTGGGGAATCCCACTGCTCCGAGGAGGTGTGAACTACGAGGACACGACGCTGTTCGAGCGCGACGACGGGTACCCAGCCAAGCGACCGTGGTTCCCGGTCGCCCCACCGCAGGCGACTCAGGAGCTCTACGGAAGCGCCGCCGACGAGTACCCCTACGGCATCGAGGCGCTGTTCATCCGCCCGTACTCGAACAACCACGTGATGGCCGTCGCCGGCGGGGACGAGATTCCGGCCATTCTACAGGACACCGACACCATTCCCCTGGTCGTCGCTTCGGACACCGTCATCGGCGAGACCAGCAAGCACGCCGACTACATCCTGCCCGAGCCGACGTATCTCGAACGCTGGGAGAACTTCGGGACGTACCCGAACAAGCGACTGGCCGACGAGAAGATCAGCCAGCCGGCCGTGTCGGTTGTCCCCGACGCCAGACCGTTCGAGAACGTCCTCATCGACCTCTGGAAGGAACTCGACCTCCCGGGAGTCGGCGAGGACGCTATCCCGGACGCCGAAGGCAATCTCTGGTCGCTCGACCAGGCCGAGGACTTCTACCTGAAACTCGCTGCGAACATCGCCTACGACCGCGAGCCGGTGGCCGATGCGAGCGAAGCGGAACTGCGGGTATTCCGCGAGAGTCACGAGAACGGTCTCGGCGACAAATTCGATGTCGACCGCTGGCAAGAGGCAGTCACCGACGAGGAGTGGCCGAAAGTCGTGACGGTGCTGAACCGCGGCGGCCGGTTCGAAGAACCAATCGAAGACTACGAGGACGCCTTCGCCGAGCAGGGTCACGAGTACGATTACGCCGAGCGGTACGACGATTCGAACGCCTACGACGGCGATCACATGCGGTACAAACTCGGCTCGCGAGTCGACTTTTACAGTGAAGTCGTTCCGCGGGGCAAACACTCCTACACTGGCGACCGGTTCGACCCTCTTCCCAGGGTGGACGACGTCGAACACTACAACGGAGAGGTACAGGCGGCAGTCTCGGCTGACGACAACCGGGACCGTCCACTCCGCCTCATCAACTGGAAGCCACGGACGCAGGGGATGCACCGGACCCAGAACAGTCCGTGGCTTCGAGAGACGCGGCCGGAGAACCCGCTCTGGATTAACCCACAGGATGCCACAGAGCGTGACATCGAAAATGGCGACGAGATTGTCATCGACGCCGGGCGGCGCACCGTCGAGGGCATTGCGATGGTCACCAGCGGCATCCGACCGGGCGTCGTCGGAGCGATGTGGGGGTGGGGGCGGACCGGCGACGGCGCGACCACTGAGACCATCGACGGTACCACTCGCGGACCAGCCGAAGCGAACGGTCACACCACCTACCAGTTCGACGAGCCAATGAACGACGAAGCGGGCCTGGCGAAGGGCCGCGATGCCGGGTTCGCAATCAACCACGTTCAGCCGCTCGACGACGAACTGGGAGACACCGGACTGTCGGACCTCGTCGGCGGGAGTAACGCACAGTACGACGCCTTCGTCGATGTCGAACGGCGGTGAGTATCGATGGAACACACCACTACCGACAACAGAAGGACCGACGCAGAAACAAAGCCGCCCGACGGCTCAGTCGCTCGGGTTCGAGCCGACGTGTACGGCCTGCTGGCGGCAGTGTTCGACGGCAACGTCGAGACACTACAGACTGCACTCGACGACGGCACGTTCGCCACTCTCGGGGCTGAACTTCCGGGTGACACGGCACTCGACGTACTCGACCGCCCCGGTTTCACGGCCGAGAAACTCCGAATCGGATACGACAACCTGTTCGTCGTTCCGGGACAGCACTACGTTCCGCCGTTCGCGTCGGCGTACGTCGACGAACCGAGCGAGTCCTTCGAGTCCGACTCACCGTATCACGACGCCGGACAGGCAGGCGAACTGTTCGGCGACCCGGCAGCAGCGGCCGCACACTCGTACGCAACTGTTGGCTTCGAGCCCGACTGTGGAGACGACGTTCCGGACCACATCGCCGCATCCTTCGAGTTCATGCAGGCGCTGTCTGAACGGGAGGCTGTACTCCTATCCCAGAATCCGGATAGCGAGACAGCGGAGACGGTTGCCACGCTCCGTGACCGACAGCGGGAAACGGTCGACCGGCTGGGATGGCTCGACCAGTTCCACGAGGCTGTCGCTGCCGAAGACACGGTCGAAGGGGTGTTTGCTGGTCTGGCACGATTCGCTCGAACGTTTGTCGCGTGGGATGCGATGGAAGGAATACCGGACGTTCGTAGTAGATGATGGACGTCTCGTGTTCCCTCTAGAGAGTTCCCTCATCTACCTGGCCGGTAATTCGAGCTTCCGGTGGACAGTATCGTCGACGAGTATCTGTCCGGTACCACGGATTTCCACGGTGTGGTCCGGAACACGGAATGTGAGTTGCCAGTTCGTATACTCCGATGCTGCAAGTGTCAGGAGTGCCTCTGTCTCGATGTGCTCGTACAGAGAGTAATCAAGGTCGTGTGGCGCACAGTCCTCGCTCTCGGCAATCGCTTCGACAATGTCATTGAGTATTTCGTATCGATGAGTCATGTATCCACCCTGTTTTGTTCGTGAAAGTGACAGCCTTCGATGAGATGCTGGGGAAACTCGTCGTAGGTATCAATCGCCAGAAGGACTGCTGCTACCTCTTCGAATCGCGGACCACGCTCGACACTGAACCCCTGTTCTTCCCACTCGATGAATCCCGCCTGCTCCATCATCGGAAGGTGATTGTGAACCAGTGACTTCTGGAGTTTCTTCGGATCAATTCGATATTCAGGCGAGTTCGCTGCTTCTGGAAGTGATAGCTTCCGATTAGAGGAAGCCTCCAGCAACGAACCGATAATCTGTCGTCTGGTACCATGGGACAATATCCGAAAAATCAGACGCCAGCGTTCACCGAGTTCCTCTACTGAATCCATGGATGTTTCACTAGTTGTGTGATATTAATTATAACTTTTACTATATTATTTACTTTCATATTCAGGTCGGAATGGTTTGTTACACGGGCCCACGGATAGAGTCGAATCGGTACGGCAGAGACAATCCACCACCAACATCTCGAAACTGAACATCTGCAAACGACTCTATATCACCACAAACTCTCAAGAAATTACCTTCACTGTCCGTTTTCGGGGTCCGTCGCACTCGACGAGCAAGACAGATTGCCACGTCCCAAGCGCCACCTGTCCGTTTTCGACGGGTACGGTCTCACCTGGACCGAGCAACAGCGAACGGATGTGAGAGTCAGCGTTGTCGTCGATTTCGTCGTGTGCCCACCCCTCGTCCGGAACAAGTTCTGCGAGTGCATCTTCGAAATCAGAGAGGAGACGCTGTTCGGCCTCGTTGATGACAATAGCGGCTGTCGTATGGTCGACGAACACGGTCGCTGTCCCGCTGGCATCCGCAGACAGTTCTTCGTCCACGCGGTCAGTGATGTTCAGGACGGACAGACGGTCGTCCGTCGAGACGGTGAATTCGGCCATATCTCGACTTGGCCGGCCAGACGTATCAACGACTTGCCCGCTCCGGAACCGATGAGGAGGATTCGTCGGCAGCGTCAACGACATCGAGCGCAATGTCTCGGTCCGCATCCGTGCGGCCAAAGCGCTGTAGGACGCTGTCGGGTGTCGTCTCCCCGACGAGACGAACCTCTCTGGCGAGGCCGAACTGCCCGAGTTGTCCGACCACGTCGTCGATGCGTTCGATAGCAGACTCGGTGATACCGGCGCAGTCAGTTACATCTGTCACCAGGACGAACTCCCTGTCGAGAACGCGCGCAGCGACGACTGCGGTCCGTTCCAGTCGTGACAGGTCCGTGACCGTCACTTCTCCAGAGAACGTCATGTGCATCGTATTCGAATCCGTATCCGACCGAAGAGCGTGCATATCCGGGAGACGGTCTCCCCACAAGAATGTACAGTACCTTACGTGTTGTGGCCGATCAGGCTAGCCACTCCTCCGGTTTGGTGTCGTAGTCGATGTCCGTCGCCGCGAGATGCTCGACAGTCTCCCACTTGAGGTCGGACTCGCTGAACGACATCCCATCGAAGCTAATGAGGCGACCCCGCTCTGTCGGTTCGGGCTCCTTGTCGCGTCTGCGCGCGACTTCGATGTCGTGGTCGTCGAACTCCTTGACGATGGTCCGGAGGTGGACCGGCCGACCCCAGAGCTCGAAGACGCGTTCGAGCGTGTCCTTGGCCTGTTCGATGTCCAGCACGACGCCGTTGTACCGGTGGTCGAGCAGGAGTTCGTTGCGGTTCTCGTAGTTGCCGTCGGCGACGACAATGGTCGGTTTCCCGAAGTTCGTGAACTGCAACATCAGCTTCTTTTTCACGTCTTCGTGGTCCGTCGACGTGACACGGTAATCGTCGGAGGCGTGCATGTACTCGTAGGTGAAGTAGTCGTTGTCGTCGACGAACTCTTGGGTGAGAAACTCATCGAGGAAGGTCACGTCGTTGTGACTCTCCCGGATTTCGCGCATCCGGTCCCAGCCGACGGTGTAATCCACCTCGGCAAGCGCCGCCTCGACGGTGTCGTATTTCGCGTCGTCGAACATGTACCGGGCGATTCGTTCCAGTTCGCTCTGTCCGATACGTGAGAGGAATCCCCGATACTGCGGTTTCACCAGCGAGTAGTGCCGTTCTGCCATTCCCTCGTAGGTGAGAACCTTCCAGGGGTACGTCTCGATGTCGACGTCGCCGTTGCGAGCCTGCTCGAGCGCGTCCGCGTCGATTCGCGGGTCGGCCGAGTCGAGAGCATCGATACTGTCGGGGTCGATGCTCGCGACGGCATCGTCGGGGTCGAGTTGCTCCATGACAGCCTGGAAGTCGATGGTATCGTGGAAGTTCCGCCACGTGATTCCATCGACACGGAGCAGTTGCTCGGCGACGTGTCGCCGGTTCTCAGTGTTTTCGACGTACTCCCACAGCTCCAGTCCAAGGCTGTAGGGATTCAGCCCGGGCGAACCGAGCACCTGGCTCATGTGGTCGGCGTAGGTGATGAACTCGTCCGTGCCAGCGAAGTTCTCGCCGGCCATCATCAGCGACTCCCAGTACGAGGCCCACCCTTCGTTCATTATTTTCGTCATCTTCTGCGGGGCGAAGTAGTACGCTTCGCGCCGCAGCATCTCCAATATGTCCTTTTGCCAGTCGGCCATTTCGGCCGCCTTCCCGGCGTCGTCATCGTACTGCTTGCCGTGTTTGCGGAGGAATCCGAGAATGTCCGGGTCCGGTTTCGCCGGGAAACTCAGCACTTCGTCGTCGGCAGCCTGTGCTTCGAGCCACTCGTCGTCGAAGACCTGTCTGCGAACCTCCTCGGAGAGATTCAATTCACCGAGGTCGGTATCGAGTTCGTCCGGGTCGATTTCGGGAGCGTCCCCGTCGGGTCCGATGGGTTCGTACGGGCTGTGCTGGTCGATATTGTCCTCCAGACAGAGCACGTGGTCGATCCAGCGTTCGACTTCGTTGCGGCCGATTTCGGGGTCCCGCATGAACTCGTCGATGGATTCGGCGTGGCGAGCGAGCATCGACGCCGCGTTCGGGTTGTCGGCGAACAGCCCGAACCACTCGTTGTTGTTGAAGAAGTCGGCGTGGGCCTCGACGTGGGTGATGACGGCCTTCTGGTCGGCCAGCGAGTTCGACACCTGCAAGAACGCGTGGGCAGGGTTGTCGTTGTTGACGATTTCGAAGGCTTTCCCGCCGAGGAACTGCCCCTGCTTTTGCTGGCGGTCGTACTGCATCCCCCACCGCCAGTGTGGGTAGCGCTGCTGGAACCCACCGTAGGCGATGAGTTCGTTCATCTCGGCGTAGTCGACAATCCAGTAGTTGACCGGGTAGGGACTCAGGCCGAGTTTCTCCGCGAGCGCGTTGGCCTCGTTGACGACTTCTTCGAGGCTGTCGGCCACGCGTTGCATCTCGAATTCGTCTGTGGTAGTCATGATTCCTCCTCCGTGCTGAGTATCTCGTAGATTGCGTCGGTCACGTCCTCCGGGCTGGTGACGTAGGCGACGGCGACGTTGTCGCTATCCCGGAAGTGACGTTCCACTTCCTCGGCGTGGGTCGCGTTGATGGCGTTGCCCGACGGCTGCGTCTCCACGTACGCGTGGAGATTTGCCGGAATCCGTTCCATCAGCGGGATGACGTTCTCTTCGGTGTCGTTGCTGGAGTTTTCGCTGTCGCCCGCCGCGAAGACGTAGCGGTTCCACTCCGCCCAGGGGTACTCCTCGTCG
This sequence comes from Haloarculaceae archaeon, assembly GCA_036625595.1. Lineage (GTDB taxonomy): Archaea > Halobacteriota > Halobacteria > Halobacteriales > Haloarculaceae > Salinibaculum. The sequence goes on from JAZKTK010000006.1 coordinate 46,943, forward strand.
AGGCGTTCCATCGCCAGTTCGTACGCCGATGAGATGCGCGTCCCGCCACCGGAGCGGATGCCGAAGAAGTCCTCGCGCTCCACTTGCCAGGCATCGGCGTCGTGAGCGATGTAGACGAACTCGGCGTTGTCGTACTTGCCCTGGAGATACCAGTCCAGCGGCGTGAACGTCCGCTCGACGAGTTCGCGCTTCTTCTGGCGCATACTTCCGGACACGTCGCGGATGTTGACCACGACGACGTTCTTCTCGCGTTCCTTCTCGATTTCGGGATACCGGTAGCGTTCGTCCTCTCGGCGGAACGGAATCTGGTCGACCCCCTCCCGACGGATTCGCTGGGCCGTCGATTCGCGCTCGACGTTCGCCTCCATCTCCTCCATGCTGGCCCACGTCCCGCGTTCCTCGCGCGGTATCTCCTCGTATGCGTCTTCTATCCACGCTCTGGAGACAGGGATGTTGTCGTCGCGCGCCCACTCGTACACCTTGGCCGGCCCCCAACCGTCGATTTTCAGCGCTTCGCGGACGTAGTCGCCATCGAAGTCCATCGCGAGTTTGCGCTTCAGTCCCTCCTTGAACAGCCGCTCGAAATCGAGCGTCGAAGACGGCCCCGACCGGGTGATGTCAGTGAAATCGCCCTCGACCTCTTCGATGACCTTCTTGCCCTTGGGTTCGAGGTCCAGACCCAGCTCCTCGTCGAGTTCCTGCGCGAACTCCTCGGGGTCCATCTCGTAGTACTCATGTTCTTCGCCCTCTTCACCAGGGTCTCCATCCTCGTCGCCGTCACCCGGCTGTGGCTGCCCAACTTGGTCGCCCTCCTCTGCGCCGTCGCCCTGACCGACCCCGCCCATGTCCTGCTGGGCATACTCGAAAGCAGGGAGGTCGACGATTTTGATCGGAATTCGGACCGAGTCCGGACGGGACTGTCCCAGGTCGCCGTACTGGATAAACTCTGAGAGGTCCTGCCGGCGCTGTTCGCCGACTTCGCGGTACCGGTCGAGGTCGTCTTTCAGTCCCATTTGTAGCTCACCTGACTCATGACGTGCCGACTCGTGAGTTCGGCAGACGCCGCGCTGTACTCGTACATCTCTTGCATGTTCTCGAGGGTTTCTGCTTTCAGCGACGCCGTCTCCGTGCCGCTCGGTGGGTTGTCCCACTGTGCGGGGTCGAAGTCCTCGTATGTGCGTCGCACGTCCTCCCAGTCGTGGCTGCCAAGCACCGTCTTGATGACGGGAATCTCCTTGGGGTTGACATCCTCGACACGGAATTCCTCGTCACGGTGGTGCCACGCGTGGCGGTTGAGCGCGGTGATTATCTTCGCCGTCCGGAAGTTTCGCACCTGCTCATGGGGTTTGTCACCCTCGTAATCGTCTTCGGTGAACCGACCCAGGTGCTCGATTTCGAACACCTTCATCGCCAGCAGGTCCGGCTCTTCGTACTCGCCACGCTCGTTTTCGATTTTCTCGCCCTCGGCCCACGCGTAGACGTGCTCGATGTACTCCTCGACGGTCTCCTCGTCGACGCGCTTGTTGCGCATCATCGCATCGAGGACGTCCTCCTCCTGCCTGGCGAAGATGTGATTTTTTACGGCGACGACTCGCTCTTCGAACTCTGCGGCTTCGGTGTTCGAGAACACCGGCGCACCACCGAGGTCGTCGGCCATCGCGTCGAGAACATCCTGTGGCATGATGACGCGCTCGACGGGTAGCCGCTCGTGGAAGCGCTCGGACTCGACGTGCAGGAGGTCCGCAATCGCATCACGGGTGAACGTGACCGGAATACCGTGGTCGCCGTCCGCGGCGTCCTCGGCGAAGTCGAACTCGTCTATCTCGACGGTCTCGTCGCCCTCCTGCAGATAGCCACGGTCGAACAGAAGCGCCTTGTCGACCAGATCGAGCCCACCGGGGACATCGCTTTTGTCCAGTCGCGTGACGACGTTGTACAGTGCCGCCGCCTCGATTGCGTGGGGTGCAAGCTCTCGCTCGGTAACCGTTCCGGCGCTGTTGCGGACGCGAATCGAGAGGGGTTCTCGTATCCACCCCTCTATCTGGTCCCACGTCGTTGCGTCCCAGACAGCCGTCTCGTTGGTCAGCTCCCGCCGCAACAGTTGGGTCTCCAGCGAGAGGTTCGTGAGGTATCCGAACTCCCGCTTGTCCAGTCGCCGCTTGAGCGCTTTCAGCGGGTCCTGGCCCTCTCGGTCGGCGTGCTGATTGAGCTGGGCCTCCAGGTCCGGGTTCGAGATGATGATGAGCTGCGTGTCGATGTCCATCCCGATGCCCTTGTCCAGTTTCACGCGCCCCTCGTCGGGGACGTTCAGCAGTTTCTGGAGCAGGTCAGCGTGCTGAGCGGCGTCCTCGACGATAGTCAGCAGGCCGTTGCCCTGCGAGAGCACGCCGTCGTAGGAAAACGCCTGGGGGTTCTTCCGCCCCCGCGAATCCAGTTCGCGGAGCATCCCGGCCATCCAGGAGCCGACCAGCCGCTCTTTGGGCTGGCCGTCGTCCTCGGAGTGTAACACGCCGATGCCTCGGCCGATGTCGACGACGTAGTTTTTCACCCGGAGGTGCTGTGGCGAGGTGACCGCCGAGAACAGGTCGTCCTCGCCCTGCCTGCGGTACTGCTCTTCGAGATGGTCGTACGCTTCCCGGCAGAACGGGTCGAGTTCGCTCTCGACGCGAATCGGAATGTGGTCGTCGAGACGCCCGTTGAGCTGCTCGACGAGATCGGCGCGCACGTCCGGCGGGAACACCGTCAGCGGATGCGACTGAACCGGACTCTCGTACCAGTCGTCTTCGTCGGGGGTTGTAGTCGACCCGTAGGTCAGGCCGCCGGACTGGCCCGCGCCCGCGACGTTCCACTCGACCGTATAGCGGCGGCCGTGGTCGGTCTTCGAGTACTCACGGAGACCGTTTATCAGACACCGCTTCAGTTCGGATTTGCCGGTCGCCGTCGGCCCGTCGAGCCAGATTATCTTCTCTTCTTTACCGCGGCCCGCCGCAATCGAGCGAAGGTCGTCGACGAACCGGTTGAGAACCTCAGTGTTCCCGAGGATGGCGTGCTCGCCACCGTTCCAGGGGTCGTCGAAGAAACGATACCGCTCTTTCTCCTCGCCCTCCTCGATGACGGTTCGCGTGCCGGCGTCCTCGATGGCGGAGAGCAGGTACTTCGATGCGTGAGCGGCCCGCTCGGGGTGTTCGAACAGCATCTCGACGTACTCGGAGAGGCTCATCGGTGCCTCGTAGGTCTCGTCGAGCGTGCGGTCGGCCGCGTCGATGAACTCTTCTCCGCTCACGGCTCTACTCCTCCATCTCGCTCTTTGCGACCTCTGCACCCGCGAACTCGAGCACCTCCTTTGCGCCCTCTTCGGAGTAGCCCTGCTCGATGAGCGCGTCTATCCACTGGTTGCGCTCGTCGTCGTCGAGGTCACCGCTGGAGACCAGCGCCGAGAAGTTGATGTTGTGTTTCTTGTCTTCCCAGAGTTTGCGCTCCAGCGCGCGGCGCAGGCGGTCGTTGTCCTGCGGGTCGAAGGTCTCCCCTTCGCGAGCGCGCCGCGACACCCAGTTTGCTACTTCCTGACGGAAGTCGTCTTTCCGGTCTTCGGGGAGCTGGAGTTTCTCCTCGACGGACCGGAGGAACTGTTCGTCTGGCTCCTGCTCGCGGCCGGTAATCTCGTCTTCGACGGTGTCGTCGTCGATGTAGGCCATGACGTGGTCCATGTACTTCTCGCCCTGGCGCTGGATCTCGTCGACGTCGTAGGCCAGCGCGTGGCGGACGTCCTCGATGGCCCGCTCCTTGTACTCCTCGCGGACGAGTTCGAGGTAGCGGTAGTACGTCTCGAAGTTCTCCTGGGGGATCGAACCGTGGTTCTCCAGGTTCTCCTCTAAGTGGTTGAACGTCGTCAGCGGCGAGAGGAAGTCCCGGCTGCGGTGCATCGAGTCCATGATGGCCTCGGCGATCTCGTCGCCGATGAACCGCGGGGAGACGCCGTCCATCCCCTCGCCGATGTCGGCCATCTTCTCGGCCTCCTCGCGGAGCTTCTTCACGTCGACGTCGTCGGCCTCGTCGATCTCGCCGTTGTAGGCTTTGGCCTTCTGGACGAGGTCGATGGATTCGTTGTCCGGCTCCTCGATGCGGGTGAGGACGCCGAACAGGCCCGCCATCTCCAGGGTGTGGGGCTCGACCTGGATGTCCGGCAGGTCGGCGTTGCGCAGCATCTTCTGGTAGATGTTGGCCTCGGCCTCGTACTGGAGGACGTACGGGAAGTCGATCCGCTTGGTCCGGTCGTTGAACGCCTCCATCTTCTCGTCGCCCTTCTTGTCCCGGTACTCGGGCATGTTCGTCCGGCCGACGATCACCTGGTCGATGTCGATCCGGGGGTTGTTCTTGGGCTTGATCGTCTGTTCCTGGGTGGCGTGCAGGAAGTCATAGAGGAACTCCCGCTGGAGCTTCAGCAACTCCTCGCCGGAGAAGATGCCGCGGTTGGCGTTACAGAACGCCCCGGAGTAGTCAAAGGCTCGCGGGTCGCTCTCGCCGTAGATGGCGATCTTCGAGTAGTTGACGTCGCCGGTGAGCTCCGTCTCGTCCTGGTTCTTCTTGTCCTTGGGCTCGAACGTCTCGATCCCGCGGCGCTGGTTCTCGTCGGCGACGAAGCGGACGATTTCGATGTGGTTCTCCAGCACGGACTGGAGGTCGTCGTCGTATTCGGCCAGCAGCCGGTCCATGTAGAACTCCGAGGCCGGGTCGAGCGACTGCTCGTTCCGGATGGTGTAGGGCGCATCGAGTTCCGCGTTGATGTCCTCGATGACCTTGTCCCGCTGCTCCTGTGGGAGGAGCACGAGCGGGTCCTGGTTCATCGGCGACCGGACCACGTCGTCGGCGGGGTCCTGGTCGTGGATGACGTCACAGAGGTTGGTCCAGCGGAACGTGTACATCCGCCCCTCGTCCCGGCTGGTGTAGTCCTCGAAGTAGCGCCGGACCTGCCGGTCGAAGTCGGACTTGCCCGACCCGACCGGCCCGAGGAGGAGTTTGATGCGCTTCTCGGGGCCGAGGCCGCGGGCGCCGGACTTGACCTTGTTGACGAACTCGTGGATCGCCTCGTGGATGACCCGCCCGTAGAAGGTGTTCTCGCCGTCGTGGAGGGGGTCGTCGCTCGCCAGTTCGTACTCGACCACGCCGGCCTCCTCGTCGTAGGTCTTGCCGTAGTAGTCGAACATGTCCGCCACGCGCTGGTGGGCGTTGCGGGCGACCTTCGGTTCGTCGTACAACTGCTGTAGATACCAGTCGAACGTGTTCGTCTTCCGGAGGTCCGCCGGTATCGTGTCACGGTACTCCTTGCTCAGCGCTTCGAGTGTCTCTTTGTTCTTGCTCATGCTATCTCAGTAATTCGTCGCGGCTGCAGGCGACCGCCACGGGTCGGCTCCGCCGCTGTGTGTCCAATCCGTCGTCGGCACTGTCCGCCGCAAGCGTGCTCGCGTCCGTCCGTCGAATACCCCACCACTGCGGGGTAAGCGGTGTGCCCTTCCATGGCTGACCTGCCCGGGGACCGTTCCGACCTGGGGATGGTAACGGGAGACAGTGTGGAACTGTTTCCGATACTATTTATTGTACGAGTTCTATTCATATAAATACTTTGCCCTCTTGTGGGTATACCGCCGATAGATTCCGACGCCGTGGTCGACCGAACACGGGGATGGCGGGCCACACGCGTGTTACCGTCTCTCATTGGTTCTGTATTGGATTTATATACCATGTCGGTTGTCAACTGTTCTCTATAGTGTGTCGGCCAGTGTTTAGCGCTGGACTGATGTGAATCTGTTGCTAGTTTGATTGGCGGACGGGAACGGGTAACACGGTCGGATGTGGCGGCTCTCCGTACTATCGTTGCCGTCGTGCGAACGACCGTCCCGCCCGGACCTGGGGCGGTTCGGACGGACCAGCGGATTCTTGCCGGTCCGCGCCAATTCTGCGGTATGGACCTGTCGGGCCTCCCCGACGACTGGACGGTGTGGAACGAGACCGACGACAAACTCATCCTCGCGTACCGCCCGGACGTCTTCGACTCCGAGCAATTCCCGGCGCCGTGTCTCCCGACTATCTATCTCACGCGCGGGAAGCGGACCCGGCGTCCCGGCGCTGACCGGACCGGGGAGGCCTGGTACGTCACCTTCTATCTGGAACCTGAGGTCGAGCGCGACGCCGATTCCTACGAGCGCCGCGACGCCGCCGTCGAAGGCGCTGTGGCACTGGCGACCCGGTTCGCCGACGGTGAACTGGACTACCGCTCGCTGTATCAGGTGCCCCGCGAGGCGTATCTGGACAAACTGGACGAACTGACCGGTCGGTCATGATGCTTTACTGTCCTGGTCGTCTATAGACTCCCATGACTACTGTCACGCTCGTCGGGACGCGCCTCGCCGAGGTCGGCGAGGAGTTCGTCTACCGCGGCGAAGCCA
>JAZKTK010000007.1:0-52487 GCA_036625595.1 Haloarculaceae archaeon
GCCGGGGAAGGCGGTGTTCCCGTCGTGCGTGACGGTGGTGATATCCGCGGTGTTGAAGCGGTGGTCGACAAGGATAAAGCCTCACAGTTGCTCGCATCGGAACTCGGAACCGACACACTCGTTATTCTCACGGATGTCGAGTACGCGTACGTGAATTACGATGAGCCCGACCAGCGACCGCTCCGCCAGATATCTCCCGAGAAGCTGCGGACTCATCTCGACGCCGACTATAGTAACAACTGAAACGGTTTACACACTGACCGCACCGCCCCCGTGCGGTCATGTGTGCAATGGCTTTCAGTGGCTACTATAGTTCAGCGAGGGAAGTATGCGACCGAAGATTGAGGCGTGCCTTCGATTCGTCGAGCAAGGGGGGAACCGAGCCGTGGTTACCTCGCCCGACCACCTGATGGACGCACTGTCCGGTGACGCTGGCACACAGATCAGGTGATCTGGCGGGGAGTTGCAAATACCGGTCGCTGCTTACTATCAGATGAGAACTGCAGGTGGGATATTTTGATGCCCGTATCCGTGTAATAGTTGACGGAGCGACACCATCGCTACCATGACGCACACACTCGAAGTCAGCGACGGCCCGCTCAGGGTGCAGATCAGCCAACGATTCGGACCAGTGAGAGCGGTTGCTGGTGGCAATTCATGACGCTACAAGACCGCACGTCGTGGACGGAACCGGGCGACATCGACGCGGCTGTCGCAGATGTCCGAACGCATGCTCGCGAGTTCCAAGACCCCGACGATTTGGACCATCTCGTCGAGCGGTTTGGGGACCGGAAGTACGTGTTGCTGGGCGAGGCCTCACATGGAACCTCGGAGTTCTATCGCTGGCGCTCGCAACTGACCACACGACTCATCCGAGAGAAAGACTTCTCGTTTGTCGCCGTCGAAGGCGACTGGACGGATTGTTACGAGGTCAATCGATACGTCAAGGGGCTGCAAGATTCGCACAACACGATTCGTGCCGTTCTCGATGCCTTCGACCGGTGGCCGACGTGGATGTGGGCGAACTGGGAAACGCTCGAGTTCCTTGACTGGCTGGAAATACGCAATCAGGAGGTTCCTGAAGCCGACCGTGTTGGGTTCTTTGGACTCGACGTGTACAGTCTGTTCGAGTCGCTGGAGGCCGTTATCGAGTACCTCGACGATGTCGATCCGGCTGCTGCAGCGGACGCGAGGGACGCCTACCGCTGTTTCGAACCCTACGGTGAGGACGCACAAGAGTACGCGCAGGCGGTTCGGATGGTTCCCGAAAGTTGCGAGGATGAGGTGGTCGATATCCTGACGCGACTTCGAGAAGACGTCCAGAAGTACGACCACGGCCGGGACGATTATTTTAATGCCGAACAGAATGCGCTCGTCGCAAAAAACGCCGAGCAGTACTACCGCGAGATGGTCCGGGGTAATATCGATTCGTGGAACGTTCGGGACCGGCACATGGTCGAGACGCTGGACCGTCTCCAGGACCATCACGGATCAGATTCGAAAGGAATTGTCTGGGCACACAACACCCACGTCGGTGACGCTCGGGCAACCGACATGGAAGCGCGTGGCCGACTCAATATTGGCCAGCTGGTGCGACAACGTGATGGCAAAACGGATACGGCACTGATTGGGATGGGTTCCGAACGGGGCAGTGTTATCGCCGCGGACTCGTGGGGGCAGCCATCGGAGGAGTTGACAGTTCCTCCCGCCCGGGAGGGCAGCTACGAGCATGTCTTCCACCTGGCTGGAGCGTACGATCAACTTCTGGTAACCGGGCAACTTCCCGAGGATTCGGCCCTGGCTCGACCGCGAGGGAATCGTGCCATCGGCGTGGTCTATCACCCGACTCGAGAAGCCGGGAACTACGTGCCAACGGACCTGCTCGAACGATACGACGCCTTCCTGCATTTCGACGAAACCCGTGCCCTCCACCCACTCGAACTCCATGCAGAGCGGGATGTCGTGCCCGATCTCTATCCATGGGGTCTCTGACTGAACGTCGCCATTCTCGCCACGCAAGAGCGACGACTCAGTAACGCCTTATTTAAAACCGAAGGGAAAACCAGCATCACTCGGGATGCTGGTTCCCATCGTGTGAAAATGAGGGATGGAAGGTATTGTCACGGAATTAAAAAATGGCTGTATCCATGACGCTTGTCGCATTCGACTTCGACGGGACGCTCACGCAGGCCGACCTCACGGTCCTTCTGGGACGGGAACACGACGTAGCTGGTGAGATTCGAGGGCTGGCAGAACAGGGACTCCGTGGCGAGGTGGACTTCGCCACGACGCTCCGCCAGCGGGCCTCCCTCCTCGGAGGAATGCCGGAAGCGCGAGTCGATGCCGCCTTCGAGCGATGCAAACTCCGGGCAGGCGCTGCCGACCTGATTTCCGACCTCCGCCGGTCTGGCGTCTCTGTGGCCATTATCTCCGGAAGTTTCGAACGGGGCATCGAGACAACACTCGAACAGGCGGGCATTACAGCCGATTACGTTGTCGCAAACCGTCTCGTACTGGAAAACGGAGCGGTGACCGGCGACGTCGACGGGCCACTGCTCGACGGTCGAAAAGGTGACCTACTCGAAGAACTGGCTTTCGGCGAGAAACTGGACCTCAGACAGACAGTCGCAGTCGGAAACGGTGCAACGGACCTCTCGATGCTGCAGGTTGCCGGGACGGCCATCGGATTTGACCCGGAACCTGTCGTCGAGGACCACTGTGATGTCGTCGTGACATCGGTTCGCAAACTCCAGCTGTACTTCCAACAGCACGATTTCATTGATACTGATACCTAATCGGACCCCCGCGGAGTGACGCTATTGGCAAAGAACTACCTGTTCAGTACCGTCGCTACGATTTGCATCGGCGTCGCCACACTCGGTCAAGTAGCTCCGGGACAGCAGGCAGGACGTACCATCGCCGGAATGGGCGTTGGCTGACTGCCGGTGGCTGCAGGCTCGCTGCGGATTTCGCTCATCGTCTGGACCGCCCGACGGGAAAAATATAGAGCGGTCGCTGGGTCGTCGGTATCCCTACGATGTCCTGGACGCGCTCGTCCTCGAACGCCCCGATCGAAACGGTCGCCAGGCCGAGTGCTTCGGCCTGCAAGTAGAGATTCTCACCCACATGGCCGGCCTCCATCGGAACGTACCGCTTTCTTCCCCGTTCTCCGTACTTTGGGGTGGTCCGCTCGTCAACGGCACACACGACGATGTCGACGGGCGCCTCCTCGATGTCCTCCTGGTCCAGCGCGGCGGCGCGTAACTCCGATTGGACGTTTCCGGAGTCACCACAGACAATCTCGTGTTTCTCAGGTCGGTAGTGATACACACCCGTCTCGATATCCTTCACTCCGGGAGTGCCAACGATGGCGTAGAGCTCGAGCGGATGGAGTGCTCCGGCACTGGGCGCCGCTCGAAGCCCGCTCGTTTGTTCTGTTACTCCTTGCGCCGCCCAGAGTAACTGTCCGAGTTCATCACGGGTCAGGGCGTCCTCGCCGTACTCGCGTCGTGAGCGCCGGTTTGTAATCGCTTTTTCGACAGAGACATCGCCCGTTTCGTTAGGCGTTGGTAGCGGGACGACCTCGCCGGATTCCCAGCCGTCACCGTCGGTGCGGACGGCGTTGAACACTCCGAAGATAAGCGGCAAGAGCACCGCAAAGACCGCGGCTGCGAGGAGGGAACGTATCGCCAACTGAGCCCGTCGTGTTATCCTCATACCTGGGATATGTGTGAAGCGGAGACAAATGTCCCCGTCTCGTTCCCAGTGAGTGACAACCACCTCATGGTAACGGAGGGACTTCTCTCTGAAGTGCTGAGAGAGGGCCGACTCTACCGTTACCGTCCGCTGGATTTCAACACCGGTCTGTCTTACTCTCCATCATATAGATTTCACGTCTCTCTGATAGGAGCTGTTCCGCTATTGGACGGAACTCCAGACCGCCGGTTCAGCCGAGGGATTCGACGCTCCGCACGCGATTGTCTGCCACATCCCGGATTCATTCTGCCGCTGTCTTCGATTCATAGAAGAGTCGTTTCGAGGAGTCCGGTGGAGTCGCACCACCTCAGCTCGATCCGGGCTGTTGTTACACAAATGCTTACTTGAGCCTCCGCCGACACTTTACAGAGAGGGTTCCTTGCCTCTGTATGGACCGGCGGGCGTATCTCACGACAATCTGTAGTGCTGGCGCCGTGGCGACTGCGGGGTGTGGCACAGTAGCGGGAAAACAAACACTCTCTGAACCGACTGTCCGTACCGAATCAGACGGAAGAAAGGCACTCATTTTCACGGCAGACGATTCGGAAGTGGGTCACTTCGGTGTCGATGGGAACGTCGATTCAAACCGGATCGACCTCTCGACCGAGATATGGCACCGAGAAGGGACGGAGGTACACGCTATCAAACTGAGGGTCTGGATGCCCGAATTAGCGACGGAATCTACCGCAGAGGTCGCCGTCGTCTCGCCAGTCGAAGGGGATAGCTCTCCGCCCCCATCGGTCGCACTCTACACCCCCAATCGGGCCCTCGGAACGGTCGTCGAGGTGACCGACCTGGACGACCTCGCAGATGAGACGATAAGTACACTGGACCTCACCGTCAAACCGGGAGCGGAGACAGCGACAGTCCTCAAAATCCACGCGGCAATCGAGCTCACCGGCGGTGGTGTTCTCAGTAGCGACTACTTGCTCGACGGTGAACTCAAGCTACCGTACCCAGAACTCGACAACGAGTAGGTCGACTGTCCACACAGTACTCGAAACGCTGGTACTCGTTCGCTTGTCTGCGAGGAATCTACGGTGGCTCACTTCTCCGAATCTCGTCGTACTGCGCAACTCTCCTCATACTACCGACTGTCCGTCTGTAACGAATTTCCCGTCGCTGGGGTCGCGACCCTCCTGAAATGGGTACAGCCGAAAGTATCAGTCGTCAGCCGACGGGTCGGGCCGATACGCGCGACTGACGACTTTCCACGACCCGGTACCGAACCGATAGTACGTGACGACCGCGGGGACCAGCGTCTCGAGGATGAGTGCGACGTACAGTGCCTCGAGTCCAAGCGGCGTCACCGCAGCCAGCGGTTCGAACGGGATAGTGACCGCGCCCGCGTACGCCAGTGGGAGTGTCACCGCGTAGAGGCCGATAAACTGCCCGTAGAGCGGCCATCGCGTATCACCGCTAGCTCTGAGCGGGCCGGTCGTGCCGGCGTTGATGCCGCGGAAGACGACACTGACGGCGGCGACCATGACGAAGGGGGTCACGAGCGGGACTATCCCCGGAGCGGACACGAACAGGCTCGCGACCTGACGGGCGAGTGCCAGCACGGCGACCGCGCCGATGGCGTACACGACGGTCCCAAACAGGAGAATCTCCCGGGCGTACGTCCCGGCTTGCTGTTCGTCACCGGTCCCGAGCACCTGGCCGACGAGGCTACTCGATGCCAGCGAGAAGCCCCACCCGGGCGTATCGAGAAGGTCGCGCACGCGACGCGCGACGACGTACGCCGCTGCGATTTCCGGGCCGAACAGGGCGACGACGGCGAGCATCGGTATCTGTGCGCCGCGGCGCGCGAGGTTTGTGAACGCGAGCGGCGCGCCGATGGTCACGATATCTCGAAGCTCGGCGGCCGTTACGGGGGATGCCGAGGCGTCGATAGTAACCGGAAACCTGCCGACGACCGGGAGTCGCAGGCCCGCAAATCCCGCGGCGAACAGGGCGAGCACGACGGCGTTCGCGACGACCGTCCCGATGGCGGCACCGACGACACCGAGTCCGACCCCGAAAATGAGCACGGCATTGATGACGACGTTGATGATGGCGCCGCTGACACGCAGTATCATCGGTGTCCAGGCGTCGTCGGCACCGACCAGTGTCCGACTCCCGACGAGGTTGAGAGCAGCGAACGGGACACCGAGCGCCACGATACGGAGATACGCCGCACCGTAGTCCAGTGCTGTACCGTCGCCGGCGATGAGACCGATGAACCACTCCGGAACAGACCAGAAGACGACGGCAAGCGGAACCATAATCGCGAGGACGACGACCGCGCTCGTGGTCACCGCAAGCGAAACTGCATCGGTGGCGTCGGCACCGTAACGCTGGGAGACGAGGCTAATCGTCGCACCGGCGATGCCGGCCCCGGCAGCGAACGCCAGCCCCCAGAACGGTGTCGCGAATCCGACGCCTGCGATTGCCGCCGCGCCCAGTGCCGTGCCGACCATCGCAACGTCGGCCGCGGACTTCGACATCCGTGCCACGCCGGTAACGATACGTGGCCACGCCAGGTCTGTCGTCTGTTCGGCGCGCTCGCGGTCGATAAGGCCGCCGCGAGCGAGCAGTGTGCCGACACCGAGCAGCACCCACCGGACCGGATTCGGAACTCGTCGCTCGCGAGAATCCACGACGAGAGGAAGGGGTCTGCACCTCAAATCTCTTTATATCTCTGCAACTGAAACCTGCAGCCGTTGAACTCCCCAATAAATCCTTAGCCGAAGTTCTCGACTTTCGCGGCTTCTGGGTCGGCCCCTGCCGCTTCGAGGGCGCTCGTCGCGTCGTCGAGAAACGCCGCGAAGCCGTAGATGAACACCTGCGTCTCGTCAGTGAGCACTTCGGACACAGCGTCGTTGAGCGTCTCGGCGGGCGTGAGAATCTCGATGTCGACGCCGCGCGCGCCGAGGTCGGCCAAGCGGTCCTCGTGGATCGGCTCGTCGTCGCGGTAGACGATAGCGGCTTCGCCGCCGTCGTCGATGGCGCGCTCTGCGATGCCGACGGCGGGACCGATGCCCGGTCCGCCCGCGAGGACGAGCACGCGGGACTCGTCTTCGTAGTAGGCGTCGCCGTACGGTCCAGAGAGCGTCATCTCGTCGCCGGCGGCGAGCGTCCGGAGTCGTGGCGTGACTTCCCCTTCGGGGTCGATACCGATGGTAATCTCGAAGGTGTCGGTCACGTCGGGCGAGGAGATGGTGTAGAAGCGCGGTTGCTCCTCACCGTCGACGGTGGCGATGAGCTTGACGAACTGGCCAGGTCGGGCTTCGAATCCGTCAGGCGTCTCGAACTCGACGGCGATAGCGTCGGGGCCGACGTCGTGAACGGCTGCGACTGTGACAGCGGTCTGGTCCATACCCGACAGTTGGGCAGCGGTGGGAAGGAATTTTCGCTCCCGGGGTGAGCGGTAGAATTCCCAAAGCAGTTAGTGGGCGGCTCGGCAGGATTTCGGACACCGGTCGGTTGGCGAAATCCGGGAGGTGAGCCACATGCACAATGTTTTTCCTCCGTCCCGCGGAAGCCAGATGTAGTATGCCCGACGACCTGAACTGGGCCATCGGCGGCGAAGCCGGCGATGGGATTGACTCTACAGGCAAGATTTTCGCTCAGGCGCTCTCACGGGCGGGACGACACGTCCTGACCTCGAAGGACTTCGCATCGCGTATCCGCGGCGGGTACACCGCCTACAAGGTACGGACGTCCGTCGACCGCGTCGAGAGTGTTGTCGACCGACTGGACATTCTCATCGCGCTGACCGAGCGTACCGTTGACGAGAATCTGGACGAACTGCACGAAGGAAGCGTCATCATCTACGACGGCGAGCGGACGACGATGCAAGACCTCGAGATTCCCGAGGGAATGATCGGACTGGACGTACCCCTCAAGGGCCTCGCCGAGGACGCTGGCGGAGCTATCATGGCCAACATCGTCGCACTCGGTGCGGCGTGTGAGGTGACGAACTTCCCCATCGAGAACCTGGACGCCTCGCTGGAGAAGCGCTTTGGCAACAAGGGCCAGGCCATCGTCGAGAACAACAAGAAGGCAGCCCGTGCCGGCCAGGAGTACGTCGCCGAGGAGTTCGACGAGGACTTCGAGTACAACATGGACACGACGGACAACGACTACGTTCTCCTCAACGGCAACGAGGCACTCGGGATGGGTGCTCTCGCTGCTGGCTGTCGCTTCTACGCTGGCTACCCGATTACGCCGGCGACATCCATTATGGAGTATCTGACCGGCCGCCTCGACGAGTATGGCGGCAAAGTCGTCCAGGCCGAGGACGAACTCTCTGCTATCAACATGGCACTCGGTGCGGCACGCGCCGGTGCGCGCTCGATGACCGCGACCTCGGGTGCCGGTATCGACCTGATGACCGAGACGTTCGGCCTGGTCGCCCAGTCCGAGACGCCGCTGGTCATCACCGACGTCCAGCGGTCGGGCCCATCGACGGGGATGCCGACCAAGCAGGAACAGGGCGACCTCAACATGGCCCTGTACGGTGGCCACGGCGAGATTCCGCGCTTTGTCGTCGCACCGACGACCGTCTCGCAGTGTTTCTGGAAGGCTATCGAGGCGTTCAACCTCGCCGAAAAGTACTCGACGCCGGTGTTCCTCGTTTCGGACCTGGCGATGTCCGTGACCGAACAGACGTTCGAACCGGAGACGTTCGACATGGACGACGTCGAAATCGACCGCGGCAAGGTCGTCGACGAGGACGAAATCGACACCTGGCTCGACGAACAGGGTCGCTTCCAGCCACACTTTGCGACCGCAGACGGCGTCAGTCCGCGCGCGTTCCCCGGCACCGAAGACGGTGCGCACATGACGACCGGACTGGAACACGACGCACTCGGTCGCCGGACCGAAGAAGAGGATATTCGCGTCGAGCAGGTCGACAAGCGACAGCGGAAAGTCGAGACTGCACGCGAGGAAGAAGACTGGAGTCCGCGCGAGTTCGGCGACCCCGACGCCGACACGCTCGTCATTTCGTGGGGTTCGAACGAGGGGTCCATCCGCGAAGGGATGGATATGCTCGCAGAGGAGGACATCGACATCCGCCTGCTCTCGGTCCCGTATCTGTTCCCACGGCCGGACCTCTCGGATGCAATCGAGGCGGCGGAGACGACCATCGTCGTCGAGTGTAACGCCACCGGCCAGTTCGCCGACCTCATCGAACACGACGTGCTCGAACGAGTCCAGCGTATCAATAAGTATACAGGCGTGCGATTCAAGGCTGACGAACTCGCAGAGGAAATCAAGGACGCGATTGCGGAGCCACAGGAGGCAACACAATGAGCTCAGACGTACGCTTCGTCGACTTCAAGTCCGACAAGCAACCGACCTGGTGTCCCGGCTGCGGCGACTTCGGGACGATGAACGGGATGATGAAAGCGCTCGCCGAGACCGGCAACGACCCCGACAACACGTTCGTGGTCGCCGGTATCGGCTGTTCCGGCAAGATCGGGACGTACATGCACAGCTACGCGCTCCACGGCGTCCACGGCCGCGCACTTCCCGTGGGCACGGGCGTGAAACTGGCAAATCCCGACCTCGAAGTGATGGTCGCCGGCGGCGACGGTGACGGCTACTCCATCGGTGCCGGTCACTTCGTCCACGCCGTCCGCCGGAACGTCGACATGTCCTACGTCGTCATGGACAACCGCATCTACGGGCTGACCAAGGGACAGGCCTCGCCGACCAGCCGCGAGGACTTCGAGACCTCCACGTCGCCTGACGGCACCAACATGCCGCCGGTCAACCCGCTTGCACTCGCACTCGCTGCAGGCGCGACTTTCATCGCACAGTCCTTTAGCTCGGACAGTCAGCGCCACACCGAAATCATCAAACAGGCAATCGAACACGACGGCTTCGGCTTCGTCAACACTTACTCGCCGTGTGTCACGTTCAACGACGTCGACACCTACGACTACTTCCGGGACACCATCGTCGACCTCGGCGAGGACGAGGACTACGACCCCAACAACAAGGACGCAGCCAAAGAGAAGATTCTCGAAGGCGACAAGGAGTACATGGGCGTCATCTACCAGGACGAAGACTCCGTCCCCTACGAGGAGCGCGAAGGAATCGACCAGAACATGTCCGAGATTCCCGACGGCGCACCCGACGACGCGATGGACCTCGTCCGCGAGTTCTACTAGACTCCGTTTTTCGCGGCGGGTTTCGTACACGGACCTAACGGCCCGTGGCGCACCACTCTCTGCTCACGGGCACGCAGCGCCCGTTCCCATTCCAGAGGCGTTCACGTTTTCGCACCTCGGTTTGCTTGCGAGTGAATCGTAGTCATCCATCACCGACCGCACAGCACTGCCACCGCCATCGTATGGGAAGTTTGTTCTCCCCCAAAGAACTATGATACTTGCCAGTTGTTTGCCAGTATGAGTCAAACTAGCGCGTCAGAGGGAATGGAGTCGAGTAACGAAGTAAGGGGGGAGTTTTTGCCCGCGGTGTTGCCTGTCCCCCACGCTATTGACAACCAGGGGCTGACCGATGGCATACAATAATCCTCGTCGAGTCGGGACCCTCGCGGTTCTGACGGTGTCAGTAGCGATACTCGTGATTGGGGCCGTGCCTACGTCAGTGGCAACCGCGACTGTCCCGTCCTCGCAGCCTGCGGTTGAGGGACTGGCTATCGGGACCAGCGAAACCGGGGCAGCTCATGTATTCAACGCCGATGGAAGTGGCGAGAACGGATCTGTGGCTATCACCAGTAGTTTCGATGCCGACGACGATGGCTGGCGAGTCACTGGCGACGCCCAGGGTGTAGGCTCGACACCTGAATACCTCGAGAGTGGTGGGAATTCAGGCGGCCACATCTGTGCGAACGACGATGTTGAGGGTGGGACGTGGTACTTCTCCGCCCCGGCGGAATTCCTGGGAGACAGGGCCAGCGCGTACAGCGAAACACTGGAGTTCGACATCAAGCAGTCGTCGACCAACAACCAGTTTGCACAAGACGATATCGTGTTACGCAACGAGACGCGGACTATCGTCTACGACTTTGGCGATGCGAGCGCCCATCCTGGGACGAACTGGACGTCCTACAGCGTACCACTCGACGCCTCGAATGCCAACTGGACGTTCGACTCGGGGGGCAACGTCTCATCAGCTGCCTTCCGGACGCTACTTAGCAATCTCACTGACTTGTCGATACGGGGCGAGTACGTTGACGGTTCGGACAGGGGCTGTCTCGACACCGTGCGGCTTTCGCAATCCTCCTCTTCGACGATGTTTGACGTGAGTCTGGACGCGACGAACTCACCAGTCACCGAGGGCGAGACGCTCACTGTCGACGCAACTATCGAAAACACTGGTAGCGACTCCGGGACTCAGGAGGTCGCGCTGTCAATCGGTGATTTTGAAACCGACAGCGTACAGGTGTCTCTCGATCCTGGCCAACGGCGAACGGTTTCACTGTCCTGGACGACCAGCGGTGGCGATGCAGGTACCTACAGGGGCAGTGTACGTTCTGCAGCCGCCTCCGATTCCACGTTCGTGGCCATCCAAGCGGATAGAGCAGGCATTACGTTCGACAACCAACAGGTCGCTGATAATTCGGTTCAAGAGGTTGTCGTCGGATCGGCCTCCGTGCCTTCATCCGGGTTTCTGGTCGTGTACAACGCAAGCGTCGGAACGAACCCCGACCCCGGCAGTATCGTCGGGGTGTCGGGTGTGTTCGCATCCGGTGAACACGAGAACGTTCGAATCACTCTCGATGAGCGGATCGTGGGTTCACAGACGCTTACCGTGGTGGCTCACAATGATACCAACCGGAACAACGTCTTCGATGGCGCAGGGATTGACACACCGTTTACAGTGAACGGCGTGGCGGTGAACGACGCTGCCAGTATCACGATACGCTCACCGACAGAGCCGTCGACAGTCACCTCGACACCAACCCCAACGCCCACACCAGTGACGACACCGACACCAACTGCGACTCCATCCCCGACACCGACAGCAACGCCGACCCCGACGGAGGGTACATCGAGACCGGAAACCACCGGCGAAGGTGGGCCCGGATTCGGTGTGGGGGCCACTATTCTGGCGTTGTTGAGCGCCACCCTTCTAGCAAGACGGAATCTCGGCTGAGCCTCAGCTGATTTTCAAGCCAGGGCTGCAGTTATTGAGCACTACTCACTCCGATAGCATCTCCGAGTGGTTCGAGGCGCGGACAACGTGAGCGCCTCGAGAATGCGAACGGGCACGCAGTACTCGTGAGCAGAGACTGGGCAGCCACTACGAGCCGACAGGTTCGAGTGTGCGACCCGACGTGGTTCGAGAGACGCTTGCGCCTCTCGTCGCACAGCAAAACGTGGTCAGCGGTATACGCCTTCGCCCTCGGTCCAGGGTGACTCGCCGGCGTCGTCGGTGTCCGTTTTGTAGGTGCAGTGGGCGGTCGCGACGTGGGTCTCCTCGCCGTCCTCGGCGTACAGTTCGACGCGAGCGACGCCCAGGCTGTTGCCGATGCGGAGTGCCTCGGCCTCTGCCCGAATGTCCTCGGTTGCCGGGGCGAGATAGTCGATTCGCATGTCGATTGTCGGCGTGACAGCCCCGGATTCAGACATTACTGCCGCCGCGCCCACGGTATCTGCCAGTGCGGACGTAACGCCACCGTGTGCGACGGCGGTGGCGCTGTTCGACGAGTGGTGCGATTCGAGCGGGATGCGCCCGATAGCTTCGCCGTCCGCTGCGTGCTCGACTTCGATTCCGAGATGCTCGGCAAAAGGCATCCGCGTGAGGGCGGCGTGGGGACTCATACGCCCGGTGGTCTGACGTGGGTGAAAATAAACGCGCCGATAGCTGACGGTTCTCCCGGGCGGCGTCACAGATTCGGGGGTGGCCGCAAACGCCCCGGTGTCGGGACAGGGGTTCGTCGACGTGAAGGTGGCGGTGGGGGTAGCCGCTGGCCAGTTCGATTTCCCGGTCGTCTAGTGTTCGACGAATTCTACCAGAATCCCACCGGTGTCCTTGGGGTGCAGGAACGCAACGTTGTGTCCCCATGCGCCGTCGCGTGGCTCTTCGTCGATGAGGTCGATTCCCATCTCACGGGCGTTGTCCAGTGCCGCGCTGATGTCGTCGGTGGCGACGGCGACGTGGTGGATGCCTGCGCCGTTACTGTCGAGATACGAGGCGATAGCGCCCTCGCTCCCAGTTGGTTCGAGGAGTTCGAGGTAGCCGTTGCCGAGCGAGAGAAAGACGACTTTCATCCCGTCGAACGTCTCCTCGTGAGCGACGTGCGTATCGAAGAGGTCGGTGTACAGCTCGGCAAGTCCCGCTGCGTCGTCAGTCGCGATACCGGCGTGGTCGAAGTGCATACGTCGACACTCGTCCGGCGCAATCTTGAAACGGTCGGTCGTGTGGCTCTGGCGACCGTCTGTCCGGTCACTGTCCGTGGTGAATGTTCCCATAGAACTAGAAAACGGACGAAAATCGGCTTAAATCGGCCAAAACCCGTCGAAGTTGTGGATACTATCTGGCTCGTTTAACCCCGTCTGGTCCCGAACAGGAGTTGCATGAGACACACAGAAACCGAGACGCAGACGAATCGACGGGCGTATCTGAAGAGTGTCGGCGCCGTCAGTGCCGCCGGAATGGTCGGTCTTTCCGGCTGTGCTGGCTCTGGAAACGACGCGACGGGAACGCTTGCGACGGAAGTGACCGACCAGCCCGGTGACATCGCCGATTTCGAAAGCTGTATCGTCACAATTGCGGGTATCTGGGTAAAACCGGCAGGAGATGACGAGAGCGGCGACGCCGACACGACCGAAACCGACGCCGCCGACGACGGCGTAACCGAGCAGACAGAAGACGATGTCGACCAGAGTGACGGCCGGCAGTACTACCAGTTCGAGGAGGCACAGGAGGCGGACCTCGTCGAACTCCAGGACGGGAACACGAAACTGGTCGACGAGCGGGAGATGACTGCCCAGACCTACGAGTTCCTCCAGCTCGATGTCACCGGGGTCGAGGGAACGCTCGACGGCGGGGAGGAGGCAACTGTCGAGACGCCCGGCAATGCCCCGTTGCAGTTCAAAGAGGAGTTCGAGATTCGCGAAGACGAAATGACGACGTTCGTCGGTGACTTCACGCCGGTCAAGCGCGGGCAGACCAATCGATATCTGCTCCAGCCGGTCGCGTCCGGGACGGAAGTTAGATACGAAGGAGCGTAATCGAGCGCGAATCGACGGTCAGATTCCGGGCTGATATTCGCCGTACACGTCTCGCATCGCGTCGCAGACTTCGCCGGTCGTGGCGTAGACTTTCACCGCGTCGATGATATAGGGCATCAGGTTCTCGTCGCCGCGAGCAGCCTCGCGGAGCGCGTCGAGTTTCGCCTCAACGGCCTCGTCGTCGCGCTCTGCTTTGACCTGTTTGAGGTTCTCTTTCTGTTTGCGTTCTTCCTCTTCGGAGACTTCCTCGATGTCGACTTCCTCCTCTTCGTCGACTTCGAACTCGTTGACGCCGACGATGATGCGCTCGCCGGCCTCCTGCTCGCGCTGGCGTTCGAAGGCAACGTCCTGAATCTGGCGCTGGACCCACTGGTCTTCGATTGCCTGGAGCATCCCGCCCTTGTCGTCGATTTCGTCTAAGAGTTCGAACGCCTCTTCTTCGAGTTCGTCCGTCAGGTTCTCGATGTAGTAGCTCCCGCCCAGCGGGTCGATAGTGTCGGCTGCCCCGGACTCGTGGGCGAGAATCTGCTGGGTGCGCAGGGCCGTGCGGACGGACTGTTCGGTCGGAATCGAGAGCGCCTCGTCCTTCCCGTTGGTGTGGAGACTCTGGGTCCCACCGAGGACGGCGGCGAGTGCCTGATAGGCGACGCGGACGACGTTGTTCTCGATCTGCTGGGCGGTCAGCGTCGACCCCGCGGTCTGGGTGTGGAACTTCAGTTGTTTGGATTTGGGGTTGTCCGTCCCGAAGCGTTCTTCCATAATCTGGGCCCACATCCGGCGGGCGGCGCGGAACTTCGCGACCTCCTCGAAGATGTTGTTGTAGGACGCGAAAAAAAAGGACAGTTGCGGGGCGAACTCGTCGACGTCCTGTCCGGCCTCGATTGCGGCCTCGACGTACTCGATGCCGTCCGCGAGCGTGAATGCGATTTCCTGGGCGGCCGTCGAACCAGCTTCACGGATGTGATAACCAGAGATAGAAATGGTGTTGAAGTTGGGGGTTTCGTCGGCGCAGAACTCGAAGATGTCCGTGATGATGCGCATCGACGGCTCGGGCGGATAGATGTAGGTGTTGCGGGCGATGTACTCTTTGAGTATGTCGTTCTGGATTGTCCCCCGAAGTTCCTCGCGGTCGACGCCCTGCTGGTCGCCGACGGCGATGTACATCGCGAGCAGGACGCTCGCGGGGGCGTTGATAGTCATCGAAGTAGAGACTTCGTCAAGCGGAATGCCGTCGAAGACCGTCTCCATGTCGGCCAGCGAGTCGATAGCGACGCCGGTTTTCCCGACTTCGCCGGCGCTCATCGGGTCGTCCGAATCCCGCCCCATCTGCGTGGGGAGGTCGAAGGCCGTCGAGAGACCGGTCTGTCCCTCGTCGATGAGGTAGTTGAATCGCTCGTTCGTTTCCGCGGCGGTTCCCATCCCGGCGTACTGGCGCATCGTCCAGAGGCGGCCGCGGTACATCGTGGGGTAAACGCCGCGCGTATACGGTTCCTCACCAGGGAAGCCGAGGTCCTCCTCGTAATCGAAGTCGTCGAGGTCCGCAGGCGTGTACAGCGAGTCGACTTCCTGACCTTCGGTGTCTGTCGTAAAGGTGTCCTTGCGCTCGCCAAACCGCTCCACAGTGGGGTCGTAGGACTCCGATTCCCACTCCTCCTTTGCAGAGCGTATCTCGTCGAGGTCGTCCTGTTCGAACATACCCGCTACTCAGTGGCGCTGGCGACTTAACCCTTCATTGTGACAACCGTGATAAATCAGCGGTAGGTCGGCTGTAGCGGGAAAACGCCCTGTTCTGGATAGACAACTGTCGAAACATGTCTCGCACCTCACGGGTACGCCCTTACGGCATCGTCTGCTTGACCGTTCCTCGCCGTACGTAGCACAGTGGATGTAAATGTACTTGAAAGTACAATAAATATGTGTTGTATATGGGTGACACATTACCTCTAGTTTGATGTTTTTCGAACAAATTATATACAATTGGTATTTGATATGGAACTATCTTCGAAATTAGAACGATAGCGGCGGGATTTAACGAACGCTTCCGGCGGTATTACCTGCTGGTCGGCTTGCTGGTGACTCTGCTTCTCCTCGGGTGGATCCTAGAGTTGTTCGTTGATTCACTTTCGACAACCCTCGTCCGCTATCGAACGTTCTTCCAGTTGGCCATCGCGGGCATCCTCATCGCGACACTTCGCAACGAGTTTGGAATCAGGACGTATGGCCTGTTCGCACCCGCGATTATTTCATTCGTCTTCGTCTCGACGGGTCTCGTCTGGGGGATGGCACTCTTTCTCAATATCTTCCTCATCTCCCTGGGTGTCTACTACATCTTAGAGCCGTTCGCAATCGGTTCAGCACACCGAATCGGGACCATTATGTCCGTCGTCGCAATTTCAGTCGCGATGTTTCTCGTCCTCGGCGACATCGGTCTCCTGCCACGACTCTCTGGGACGATTCGTGTGTTTTTCCCTGCGGTTATTACGGCGTGGTACGCCGACAGGTTCGCCAGCGATGTCGATGAGCGCGGGTGGCCAATCCCGTCGATTCAACTACTCTGGACGTTGGTGACAATCACTATCGCGTATTTTGTCATCTCGGCTGAACGGTTCATCGATTGGTTCCTGAGAACACCGGAAGCGTGGGTTGCACTCGTGACGCTCAGCATCGTGCTGGGCTCGACGACCCGGATTCGGCTCAAAGAGTACTACCGATTTGGCATCCATTATGGCGGGATGAGCGACGGGCTCTGGACACGTCTTCAGGTCGCCGGTGCGAATCTGGTAGCCAGACTTCGCGGTGAGACCGAGCGTACGCATGTCGGTACGGCGCTGACGATGAATGTTCGGAACCGTTACATCAGGAAGTACAATCCGGGCCATCTCAGATACAGCGCGAACAAAGTGGAAGCTAAACGGCGGCTGCTTGGCCTCGGCATCCCGACGCCGATGGCCTACGCCATCGCCGAATCGGAAGCGGAGTTGTCTGACGTTCGCGATGCGATCGAACAGCACTACCAGTTCGTTATCAAGCCCGACAGTGCCTCAGGCGGTGAAGGAATCCTCATCGTGCACAGCCGGGACGGTGACAGATACAGGACTCGTGACGGGACGAAAAGCGGGACAGAATTGATCAAGCACGCCCGGCGTATCGTTCAGGGTCAGTATTCGGGATTGCGGGCCGACGGAAAGGTCATCGTCGAGGCACTGATCAAACAGCACCTGTTTTTCGAACAGCGGTGCTCCGGTGGCGTTGCCGATATCCGAATTATCGTCTTCAAGGGCTATCCGGTGATGGCGATGGTCCGACTCCCAACCGTCGAGTCCGGT
This sequence comes from Haloarculaceae archaeon, assembly GCA_036625595.1. GTDB lineage: Archaea > Halobacteriota > Halobacteria > Halobacteriales > Haloarculaceae > Salinibaculum. Next base: position 17,279 of record JAZKTK010000007.1, read on the forward strand.
GACCAGGCCAACCTCCACAAGGGCGCGGTCGGCGTTGGCCTCTCGGTCGCGGATGGGACCCCCCTGGGTGCGTACCAGCAGAGCCACCACCGCTGGCTGACGGAACACCCAGATACTGGGGCCGACCTCACCTCATTTACAGTCCCGTCGTGGGACGAGGTACTAGACGTCGCAGTTCGGACGGCAGCAGCGTCAGGGTTGGGCTATGCTGGGGTCGACATCGCCCTCGATACCGAGGGCGTGCCACAGGTGTTTGAGGTCAACGCCTCGCCCGGCCTCGGCATTCAGAATACGACACGGCAAGGGTTGCTCGAACGTCTCGAATTCATCGAGTCGCTCTCACCGGACCACGAGTTTTACCCACCCGAACGCAGGATCGAACTCGCTCGCACGTGGGCACGTGAGGGGTACCAGTGAGAAAATCGGACCTGCTGTCGGCGCTCGCCGCGCTCCTCGCAGTTGGCATCGCGGGCGTGGCAGTGTCCGTACTGGTCGACCGGAACGTCTCCATCGTCGAGTTCCTGTTCGTCGCGCTGCCGGTCATGTTCGTCCTCTCGCTGTGCTGGCAAGCAAGCAAGTACTACATCGTCGTCAGCGAGGACGATGCGGCGGAGTGGGACGTGCCGAGGCAGCCCACCAGCGGTGACAGCACGACATCGACGGACGACGCGACTCGCCAAACTGCAGACCAGCGGTCCGAGAAACAGACCCACTCACGCGAGTGACCGTTGGTGGACCCGTTAGAGAGAGTTTGTCGCTGACGGGAGCGGTCTGAACCGTCAGCCGCCAGTGTCGTACTTGTAGGTCGCCTCGTCCGGGTCGATGCCGAAATCTTCGGGGCCTTCCTGGGGCTCGGTGTCCTCCTCGGCGGGGTGTGCACCTTTGAATGCCTCGCGGAGGTGGCTGGGCATCCGGAAGCGTTCGGTCTCGATACGCATCGGAACTGCGTCGGGTTCGAGCGAGTCTTGCTTTTCGGTCAGGCGGTCCTGCAGTCTGTCCGGGAGTTGCTCGACTTCGATGCGTTCGAAGCCGAACTGAGCGAGATAGTCGGGTTCGCCGGTCAGCGAGTAGACGACTTCGAAGCCGTCGTCGCGGGCTGTCGTCACCAGTCGTTCGACGACGTGTGCACCGACACCCTGGCCGCGCCACTCCTCGAGGACGCCGATGCTGGTAAGCTCACAGACTTCTCCGTCGTCGGTCTTGTGAACCCGGACGCGGCCGAAGCCGGCACGTTCGTTCTCCCGTTCGTCGACCGCGATGACGTAGTCCCGGGAGCGAAACGCCGTCTCGTCGAGTTCCATCGCCTCGATGTGGTCGAGCAACCAGGCCTCGTCCCGATTACGGGCATCCCGGACGTACATACGCCTCCGTTGGCTACCCGCGGACAAAAACATACTGCCGTCCTCGTCTTCTCGGTTCCCATATCTCACACAAGTTCTTTGGTGGGGGTTGCCGTTGAAGCAGAATGAGATACTATGGCAGACTCACTGGAAGAACTCGACGAGGTGCTCTACGAACCGAGCGAGGAGTTCGTCGAAGGGAGCAACGTCTACGCGTTTATGCAAGAACACGACATTGCGGACTTCGAAGAACTCCACGAGCGAACCGTCAGCGAGGTCGAGGGCGAACCCGCCTCGGGACTGGACTGGTTCTGGGACGAGGTCGTCGACTACCTCGACCTCGACTTCTACGAGGAGTACGACCAGGTACGCGACGACACAGACGGGCCACAGTTCACAGACTGGTACGTCGGCGGTGAACTCAACATCGCTCACAACGTCGTCGACCGCCACGCCGCCCCCGATTCGGCGAACCGAAACAGGGTTGCGACCATCTGGGAAGGCGAAGACGGTGAGGTCCGGGAGATCACCTACCACGAACTCCACCAGCAGACCAATCGTGTCGCCAACGCTCTCGAAGAGCGGGGCATCGGGACCGGAGACACCGTGGGGCTGTACATGCCAATGGTACCCGAAATCGTCCCGCTCCTCTATGGCTGTTTCAAAGTCGGTGCCATCGCGGTGCCCATCTTCTCCGGGTTCGGCGTCGACGCCACCGCCACACGCATCTCCGACGCCGAGTGTACCGTTCTGTTCACCGGGGACGGCTTCTACCGCCGGGGCAGCGAAGTCGACCTGAAGTCAGCCGCAGACGAGGCTATCGAAGAGGCCGGCCACGTCGAACACACTATCGTCTACAACCGACTCGACTCCGACCAATCGGACCTCTCGTGGAACGACGACCGTGACGAATGGTGGGCCGACGCCGTCGGCACGCAATCTGACGAGTACGAGACGAAATCGCTACCCTCTGACCAGGAGTCGATGCTGCTGTATTCGTCAGGGACCACAGGAAAACCGAAGGGAATCGTCCACACGCACGCTGGCGGGCTGGTTCAGCCGGCCAAGGAGATTTTCTTCTCGTTCGACCACAAGCCCTCGGACCGATTCTTCTGGGTCAGCGACATCGGCTGGATGATGGGACCGTGGACGCTCATCGGCAACCACGCCCACGGCGGCACTATCTTCATCTACGAAGGTGCGCCCGACCACCCCGAGCCCGACCGCTTCTGGGAGATGATCGACAACCACGGTCTGACGACCTTCGGAATCTCGCCGACGGCGATTCGCGCGCTGCAGAAACACGGTGACGAGTGGCTGGAGGGCCACGACCTCTCGACGCTGCGCCTGCTCGGGTCGACCGGCGAACCGTGGGACCCCGACTCCTGGAAGTGGTTCCTGGAGAACGTCGGCCAGGGCACCGCCCCGATTATGAACATCTCGGGTGGTACCGAAATCTTCGGCTGTTTCCTCCAGCCGACGCCGCTGCACTCGCTGAAGCCCGGCACACTGGGCGGCCCCGCGCTCGGGATGGACATCGACATTGTAGACGTGTCGGGTAACTCGGTTGCCGACGACCACGAGAAAGGGTATCTGGTCTGCAAGTCCTCGGCACCGTCGATGACGAAATCGCTGTGGAGCGGTGACGAGCGCTATCTCGAAGAGTACTGGTCGCGCTTCGACGACCTCTGGGACCATGGCGACTGGGCGCAGAAAGACGAAGACGGCTTCTGGTTCCTGCACGGTCGCTCTGACGACGTGCTCAACGTCGCCGGACGGAAGGTCGGCCCCGCCGAAGTCGAGGGGGCGCTCATCGAGCACGACGCGGTCAACGCCGCCGTCGCCATCGGTGCCGACGACGAGACGAAAGGGACCGCCGTCGTCACGTACGTCATCCTCAACGAGGGCCACGAGGAGTCCGACGACCTTCGCGAGGAACTGCGCGCGCAGGTCGGCGAGGAACTGGGCAAACCGTTCCGCCCGCGAGAGGTGCTGTTCGTCGACGAGTTCCCGAAAACCCAGTCCGGAAAAATCGTCCGGCGAATCATCCAGGGCGTCTACGAGGGCGAAGAACTGGGCGACCTCTCCAGTATCGAAAACCCCGACGCGATCGACGAAATCGACGACGCGCGGTGAGCGACTGACCACCGTTTCGCCAAGACTGACAACTCCCTCAGGGGAGTTCAGGCTACTCGTGTTCGGATTCGAGTTCGTCGACTCTCTCTTGTAGTTCTGCTATCTCCTCGTCGTGTTTGGTGCCTGTCGTACGGTTTATCAGGACGACTGCACCGACCAACAGGGGCACAGAGACCACCAGAAACAGGAAGAGAATCATAGCGACCGCTGGTGAAATACCTGCTTGGAGGAGGGGCATACGAGGAATCTACGTCATAATGTCAATTTTTGTTTTCGTATCCCTGGGTTGTGTTCACTCCGGTCGCAACTCCGTCCCGCAGGTCGGGCAGTACGCGAAACTCGTGTCGGCGTCGAACGACTCAGCACAGGATGGACAGCGGTAACCGCTGGCGCCCGAGGGGGCACCGGTCTCCGTCCCGCCGCCGACGACGGCTGTCTCGTCCGTGGACTGGGTACTGTCGGCCGTCGCGTCTGTATCGGACACGTTGCCGACACCCGGCACGTCCCCATCGAAGTCGCCGTCCTCGGGCGCAGTGAACACTCTCGTGTGGCTCACGTCGTCTGTGTCGGTGGCGCCGGGGGCTGCTGTGGCGGGGTCAGGCGAACCGGAGGTGTCGTCTGGCTGGTTGCTCGGGTGGTCGCTGTCCTCATGTGTTGCCTCACTCGGCGTCGGGTGGGTGGCGTCTCCCCCACTGGACTGTTCGGAGATGGGATGGGCGAACTCCGGATACCGCTGTCCGGTCCGAAGTTGCGAGCGCGGCACGTCGGGTTTTCGAGTGCGACTGACCAGCCCACCCGCGGACTGGAGGAAAATGTACCCCACGGCGAAGCCGACCGGCAGGGCGGCTGCCAGTCCCAGCAACGTCGAGACAGTCACCGGTCCCACGGTTGTCGTTCCTGTGACGACGGCCACGACGCCACCGGTTCCGAGCAGGTCACCGACACCGGCAGCAGCGGCTTCGACGAACCCGCGCCGGCCCGCAACGATACCCGCGCCGGTCAACAGCGCCACGGCGCATACTGCCAGTGAGACGAACAGACACAGCTGGACCAGCAGCGGCGCCGAGAAACTGAACACTCGATAGCTGTAGGCCACCGTTCTGATGAGAGCGAGCAGTCCCAGGGCGACGAGCGCGCCCGCGAGTGCGGCGGGAACGTCACCAGCGGCGACGGCGACGCCGACACCGACGGCAACGAGCACGAGCGTCGGTGCGACGAGCAAGAACGGGTGTTCGACGCGGTAGTAGGTGTGGACGTTACCACTGACGTTCGTGATGCGGTTGTCGACGAGGGAGGTCACGAGCGCCGCGGGCACGAGCACCCAGAGGACGACCACGGTCGCGAACACGGCTGTGGTCGCCGAGGACCACGCTGTCACCGAGAGGTCGACGCCCGCGAACTCGGCCCCGTAGTTCAGCGCCGCGCCGGTCGCGCCGACCCAGAGGACGTATCCCAGGAGGACTGCGAGGACGCCGCTCCACAACCATCGCTCTCTGGCCCACAGCAATCGAATCGAATCGGTCAGCTCGCGGCTGATTCGGGCGGTATCCATCGTGGTTCTCAGGGTGCCTGCACGGCCAGTGTGACGACGCCGGAGAGACTCACTTCGTCACCGGGACCGACGGGCTCCCGGTCGTCCTGTTCCATGCGCGTGTCGTTGACTCTCGTCGGGTTCCGGCCGAGGTCGATCAGGTAGAACTGCCCGTCTTCGCGGACGAACCGGACGTGTTCTCGGTGGATGCGAACGGCGGCGTCTTCGTCGCCGCCCGACTCGGTGACGATACGCCGGAGTTCCCGACCGACCGTGTCGCCGTCCGACACTGTAATCTCCTCGCCGCGAACCGCCAGCACGAGGGATTCGGGTGCCGTGCCGGTCGCCGCCGTGGCTTCGCTGGTACTCTCCGACGTTCCATCTGCTGGGCTCCCGGCACCGTCAGATTCGTCGGTTGCTGCTGTCCCGCCTCGGTGGGCGTCGAGGTCTTCGCCACAGGAGACACAGAAGCTATCTTCCGGGTCGATATCGGCATCGCAACTGGGGCACGCGGTCAGTTCGTCCGGCCCTCTGTGTGCCTCGAGGTCCTCACCGCAGGACGCACAGAAACTGTCCTCGGGACCCACGTCTGCGCTGCATGACGGACATTCGGTCAGTTCCTCGGCATCATCGTCCGCTGATTCCGGTTCGACAGCAGAAACGTCCTCGCCACAGGACGGACAGAAATTCGTGTCGGCTGCGAGCGTCTCGCCACAGCCGGGACACTCGATTTCGACCGGCTCTTTGGCAGTTTCTCCGTCTTCGTTTCGCGGCTCCTCTTCAGTTGTCTCGACAGGTTCGGCGGCAGACTGTGCGGCGGCATCCGCACCGTCCGTGCTTGCCTCGCCGGCTTTTTCGCCTGTCTCGACAGCGTCTGTCTCACCGTCGTCTTCCTGCTCGTCGGTCGTGTCGGTATCGGGCAACCCGGTGTCATCGTCCTCGGGGGCGTCTGCGTCGTCGGCCCCCGCTTCGCCGACTGCTGCTGGCTCCTCGGGCTCGACTTTCCGGATTGCCGGGGTCGGCTCGACTTCGTCTTCGGTTGGTTCGTCGTCACCATCGTCGGGTTCTGCTTCGTCTGTATCGTCGTCGTCCAGTGTGAGGTCCGGGCCGTCGTATTGCCATTCACCGCACTCGGAATTCGTACACCATCCCCCCGCAGCTCTCGGGTCGAACTCCGCCTCGCAGACGGGACATTCGACCAGCGAACTCTCTGCCATACTCGAGAGAGTCGTAACCGATATTGAAAACTGTTACCCACACTCTAGTCGTCACTTACTGCCGGTAGGACCCTCTTGACGACGCCGTGTCCGGCCTATTGAGTGGTATCAACCAGTTGGTCCGCGAGTTCACGGGCCTCACGCACGCGGCTCGGAATACCCATCCGCGCGGTGTAGTTCGTCGCCAGATGCACGCCGTCAGGCGTCGTCACGTCCTCTAGCCCCCACCACGTCTGGTCGTAGGCTGGGAACCACCGGTCCCGGCGAACGATGTCGACGACGTCGGCCCCGTGCCCGGTCGCACGCTCGAACTCCGTCGTGGCAATCTCGCCGAGTTGGTCGTCGGACTGTGCCAGTATCTCGGGGTCGTGCATCCCGCCGAGAAAGACCGTACAGAGCCCGTCACGGTCGAACATCGCACCGTTGAATGAGACACCAAGCGTGTGCAGGTCCTCGTCGTAGGCGACCTGATAGCCCAACCCGGCCGGGAGTTCGTCGGCGGCCAGATACACCAGCGCCAGCGGGTTGTACGTCAACTCAGCAAGTGCGTCGGTGTTCTCAGCGACACCGTCCAGCAGGTCCGCCGCAACGTCTGCGGGCGTCGTCACGACCACCTGGTCCGTGTCGTACTCGTCGTCTGGTGTCTCGAGACTGTAACCCGGCCGCTGCTGCTCGATGCCGGTAACTGGTTCGTCGAGGTGGACGCTGTCGGCGTAGGTGTCCGCGAGCGCCTCGGGGAGTGTCTGGAGACCGTCGGGAAACGACGCCGCCGGTGACTTCTCGCCGCTCCCGACGCGTTGCCGGAACGCCGAGAGCAGACTCCCTGCTTCCTGCTCTTTGCGCATCAGCCCTTCCAGCGCGAACTTTGCGGGCATCTCCGAGGGGTCAGACGCGTAGAGGCCGCCGTACAGCGGGCCGACGAACCGCTCGTAGGCCGCTCGGCCGAACTTCCGGGAGAACACGTCCGCGACCGACTCCTGGGGCTGTGCGTCCCGCGTCAGTGGCTCGGCGAGAAAGCGAAGTTTCTCCGGCCAGGATAGCAGGTCCGTCCGAAGGAAGGGTTTCACGTCCGTCGGTGCTTCGCGTAGCTGGCCGCGCGAGTAGACGAACAGCGACCCTTCCGAGGCGGTGACGATGTCGCTCTCGACGCCAGCGGCACCCGCCAGTTCGCGAATTCCGGGCGTGGCGCGCATCCGCTGGGGACCGAGTTCGACGACGTGTCCGTCGCGCTGCTGGGACTGAATGACGCCGCCAGCCGCCTCCCGAGCGTCGAACGTGACGACGTCTACGTCACGCTCTCGGAGGTAATGAGTCAGTGCCAGCCCGGTGATGCCGGCACCGACGACGCCGACTGTCATCAGTCGTCCGTCTGTGCCGGTGCTGTGTCGCTCTCCTCGGCGTGGGGGGTCTCCTGGGGCGCGTTCAGGCACATCGTCCCCGGTTCGTCACGACACTGGCACTGCCGGTACTGGTAGTACTCGGGGTCGAAATCCGCCAGGAACGGCTCGACGAGGTCGGCGAACACCTCGGGAATCCGTTCGTCGTCGTGGGGAATCGGGACCCGGTGGAAGTCTAGGCCAACTTCTTCGGCTTCCTCTTTGAGTTCGTCGTCCAGTTCCGAGAGCGTCTCGCTCTGTTCGTGGAGGAAACTCACCGGGTCGACGACGACGCGCTCAGCATCGAGTCCGGTGACGAGGTCTTCGACTTCTGGTTCGGTCCAGGGGATGTCGCGGTTCTCGTGGTTCTGATAGCCGATGTGGTAGTCGGAGACGCCGAGCAGTGAGGCGACGACCGAGCAGTACTCCTCGACGTAGATGTCGTAGCGACTGCCCTCCTCCAGATAGTGCTTGGGCGTGCCGTGCGCGGAGAAGACGAGTGCGGTGTCTTCGTCGTGAAGGTCGACGCCCGATTCGTCGGCGAAGTCACCGATGTTCTCCGCGCGGACGCGGTTGTACTTGGGGTGTTTGTGCCAGCCGGTGATGGCCTGGAAGGGCGCGTCCCAGCCGAGGTTCTCGATTTCATCTTCGAGTTCGTCAAGCGCGATGACGTTCGTGGAGGGGCCACACAGCGGGTAGATGGGAAGCCCGATGACGCGGTCGACGCCGTCTTCGTGGGCAGCCTCGGCGGCGTCGCCGATGAACGGCTCGGTGTACTGCATCCCGAGGTAGGTGTTCACGTCGAAATCCCGGTCGTGGAGTGCGTCTTCGAGGGCTTCGACCTGCCCCTGAGCCTGCTCGTTCAGCGGGGAGCCGCCGATTTCCTCGTACTCCTCGATGAGTCCGGGTGCCCGTCGTTCTGCCAACTTCCGGGAGCGCTCGCGCGCAGCCTCCTTCGAGTCGTACTCCTCCAGGTCCGCGTTGGCCATGAAGATGCGTTCGAGGTAGTCGACGACTGCTTCACGGTCCGGTTCGGACGGCTCACCGAAGTTCAGCAGGACAACGCCGGTAGTCATGTCCGAGTATTTGACCGAATCAGGGTATACCTGTCGTTTCCAGCGAGATAAACTGGTGGCTGGGAGCGGGGTACGCTGGTCGCCTGTCGCTCCGACAGGTTCTTACGCCAGCCCAAATACTCCGGATACAGACGTGCCGAGACAGAGTCTTTCGAGTGGTCCGGCGCTGACTATTCGCTTCTGTGGCGGTGATATCGCTTGAGCTACGTCTACGTCGACTGGCGGACCAGTCTCGCACTCACTGGAACGGTCATCAAGTGGCTCGCAGTTGCGATGCTCATCCCGCTGTTGACCGGCTTCCTCTACGGTGACGATATCGTCGTCTTTCTCGTCTCGATGGCCATTGCCGTCGTCGTGGGTCTCGCACTCGAACAGCTCTCAGACAACGTCGACCTGGGTCCGCGCGAATCGCTGCTACTCGTGGCGCTTGCCTGGTTTGCAGTCTCCGTCGTAGGGGCGGTTCCGTACGTCATCGCCGGGTACGGTACCGCGTCGACACTCGCCAATCCGATCAATGCACTGTTCGAGTCGATGTCGGGATTCACGACGACTGGAGCGACGGTGATGGGTGAGATTTCGACCGACCAGCACTCGCATGCACTTCTCATGTGGCGACAGCTCACACAGTGGCTCGGCGGCATGGGTATCATCGTCCTGATGGTCGCCATCCTCCCACAGATTGCTGTCAACGGCGCACAGTTGATGGATTCGGAAGCGCCCGGGCCGAGTCTCCAGAAGTTGACGCCACGCATCGCCGAGACCGCACGCGTCCTCTGGCTCGTCTATCTCGCCTTTACCGTCCTGATGGTTGTCTTGTTGATGGTGTTGCACCTGGCCGGTTTCGCGCCGAACATGGACGTGTTCAACGCCGTTGCCCACGGCTTTTCGACACTCCCGACCGGTGGGTTCTCACCGCAGGCAGACAGCATCGGCGCGTTCTCGCCGGCCGTCCAGTGGCTGTTCATCCCGTTTATGATAATTGCGGGGACGAACTTTGCGCTGTTCTGGTTTCTGCGCAACGGGAGCATCGACCGCGTCCTCGGTGACACCGAGTTTCGGACCTACGTCGGGGCTATTTTCGCCATCACCGGTGTCCTCGCGGTCTTGCTCTTTCTGGGTGCTGCGCCGTCACTTCGACTCGGCGGTACGACTGAAGGAGTCACCGAAAACGCACTCCGACAGGCGGCCTTCCAGATCGGCTCGCTGATGAACTCGACCGGGTTCGCGACCAGTGACTTTGCACAGTGGGCGCCCCACACACAGGTACTGCTCGTGTTTGCGATGTTCCTCGGCGGGTCGGCAGGGTCGACTGGCGGTGGCATCAAAATCATCCGCTGGATTGTCGTACTAAAGGCTGCAAAGCGGGAACTGGTGACTGCCGCCCATCCAGAGGAGGTCCGGCCGATTCGACTCGCCAACCAGGTCATCGACGAGGGCGCCGTGCGTGGTGTGCTCGGGTTCACGCTGCTGTATTTCGTTCTGTTCGGCCTCGGCTCGGTGTTCATTGCGCTCGACGCTGCGCGGGTTGGGCTCTCGATGACTGCGCTGGAAGCGCTCAGTGCGTGTCTCGCGACGCTGGGGAACATCGGGCCGGGCTTTGGCTTTATCGGCCCGTTCGGGAGCTATCTGGAGTTCCCGTGGACTTCGAAACTGTTTATGATTCTCCTGATGTGGATCGGCAGACTGGAAATAATCCCGGTTCTCGTGCTGTTTACCGGCGCGTTCTGGCGGCGATAACACTGGTTTGGCCGTTCACAGATTTGCGGTCGCTTCCTCGACAACGCGTTCGTCGACAAAGACAACGACGTTGTCGCCCACTTCGATGAGTGTCTCACCGCGCGGGATGACGAAGTCGCCGTTCCGGGTAATGGCTCCGATGACGACACCGTCGGGGAGGTCGTGGATCGAATCCTTGATTTTCCTGTCGGCGAGGATACTGTCCTCATCGACTTCGATTTCGATGACCTCTGCGCGGTCGTTCTCGATGAGTGCGACGTTCTCGGCGCGTCGCTCGCGAGTAAAGCGGATAATCTCTTCGGCGGTCGCCTCGCGGGGGCTGACGGCCACGTCGACGCCGACTGCCTCGAAGAGTTTGGCGTACTCGGTGTCGTCGACGATGGCAACCGTGCGGTCGGCACCGAGTCGCTTCGTCAACAGCGAGACGAGGAGGTTCCGTTCGTTGCGTTTGAGCGCTGCCACGACGGCGTCGACGTCACCGATGTGTTCTCGCTCCAGAAAACTCTGGTCGGTCGCATCGTGTTCGAGAACTGTTGTATTCGGGAGTAATTCAGCGAGTCCCCGCGCTCGATCGGAGTCGTGCTCGACGAGTCGGGGGTTGAGCCCTTGTTCTTCGAGTAGTCGAGCAATCTGATAACCGGTGTCGGTTCCGCCAACGATGAGTACGTCGGCCGCTTCGCCGGTGTGTGGTGACACCTCGGCTGCGAGCGCGTGAACGCTCTCCCGGGAGCCGATGACAACGACTTCGTCGCCGGCCTCGATACGCGTCTGCCCGGTTGGCACGACGACCTCGTCCGGCCGGAGAATGGCGGCGAAAGTCAGCGACTCAAAGCGGTCGGCTTCCTGAATGGTCTGGCCAGCAATGGGGCTGTCAGCCGGAATCTCGAACTCAGCCATCTGGACGCGTCCGCCGGCGAAGGTGTCTACGTCGCGGGCCGAGGGGAGGCCGATGACTCGGACAACGGTCTTAGCCGTCAACAGCGTCGTTCCGACCATGAAGTCCACGCCGAGCGCGCCTTCGGACTGTTGCCACGTCTCGAGGTAGCTGGTCGCTTTGACGCGAGCGATAGTGAAGGGGTCACCGAGCGTCTTCGCGGTCCCGCAGGCGATGATGTTTGCCTCGTCGACGTCGGTCGACGCGATGAGGATGTCTGCCTCGGAGACGCCCGCTTCCTGAAGGGTCCCAAGCGAGGTACCGTCCCCTTCGATGGCCAGCGCGTCGATGTTGTAGGTGATTGATTCGACTCTGTCGGAGTCAATGTCGACAACGACGACATCGTGAGAGTCAGCGAGGCTCCTCGCGATCGAGGAGCCGACTTCGCCGGCCCCGATGATGACTACGCGCACGACCCACCCTCCGGTGGTCTCATAGAAGGTGATTTTCCGGTCCTGTGGTAAGTGGATTTCTATTCGACGGTCGCGGGCGCATGACGTGAGTATTAAGGTTACCGGGGAACAGAAGACGACTATGTACCCGGCCCTTCCCCGTTTTTTCCATGTACAGCGTCGCGTAGGCGCGCGTTCGTCGATAAGTTACTCCCGCCATGACTGAGCTCTTCGAGCGGGTCGTCCTTCCCGTCGCGAGCCCGGAAGACGCCCGTGCGAGTTGCCGCGCCGCCCGCGACTATCTGACCGGCACCGTCGTCGCCGTTCACGTCGTCGAAAAGGGCGGTGGCGCACCGGACAAAGCGGGCGTCGAACAGCGAGAGGAGTACGCCGAAGAAATATTCGACGCGCTCGACGAGTGTCTCGACGAGGGCCGCACCGTCGAGACGGAAATCCGGTACGGGACCGACGTTGCAGAAACTATCTTCGACGCCGCCGCTGACCACGACGCCTCCGCCATCGTCATCACACCCCGTGGCGGGAGTCGGTGGATTCGCCTGCTGACCGGCGATGTCGCACTCGACATTGTGACCCAGGCGAACCGCCCCGTCGTCGTCTTGCCCGATGTGCCAGACGAAACGATTTCGGAAACAGACGAGACTGCGATGGAAAACGGCGGTGAGTCGTCGTGACCGGCGAGGACGCCGAACTCGCGAAAGACCTCGGCCCACTGGCGGCGCTGACCATCGGCGTCGGGACGATGATCGGTGCCGGGATTTTCGTCCTGCCGGGTGAAGCGGCAGCGGCGGCGGGCCCGGCTGTTGCGCTTTCCTTTGTCATCGGTGGCGTCATCGCGATGTTCACCGCGATGTCGGCGTCGGAACTCGGCACGGCGATGCCGAAAGCCGGCGGCAGTTACTACTACGTCAACCACGCCCTCGGCCCGCTCTTTGGCTCGATTGCCGGCTGGGGGAACTGGATCGGGCTCGCCTTCGCCTCCGCGTTCTACACGCTCGGGTTCGGGGAGTATCTCGCCACGTTCATTCCGATTCCGGGACTCGCGCTCGGTCCGCTCGAACTGACATCCTTCCAGATTGGTGCACTCTTTGCGTCGATTGTATTTATCACGGTCAATTACGTCGGCGCAAAGGAGACGGGCCGACTCCAGAACATCATCGTCATCCTGCTCGTGGCAATTCTGACGCTGTTCTCGATTCTCGGCTTTCTCCAGGCAGACCTCTCGACGCTTCGGCCTTTCTTCCCCGAAGAGACCGGCGGAGCAGCCGCGGTCATGCCCGCGACGGCGCTCGTGTTCGTCTCGTATCTCGGCTTTGCCAAGATCACGACCGTTGCAGAGGAGATCAAGAATCCCGGTCGGAATCTCCCGCTCGCGGTTATCGGGAGCGTCGCCATCGTCACGACGATGTACGGCATCATCATGGTCGTCCTGATGGGCGTCCGAAACTGGGACATTCTCGGGGACAGTCCGACGCCAGTTCTCGACGTGGCGGGTATCGCTTTCGGTGCCTTCGGACTGGCTGGCGTCGGTATCGGCCTGCTTACCTTCGCCGGGTTGCTCGCGACGGCGTCAAGCGCCAATGCGTCGATTCTCGCGTCTTCACGTATCAACTTCGCGATGGGCCGGGACAAACTCATCAGTCCGTCGCTGAACGAGATTCACAACCGATTCGCGACGCCGTATCGCTCCATCGCAGTCACTGGCGGCCTCATCCTGGTGTTCGTTCTCATCGGCGACGTGAAAGTCCTCGCGAAAGCGGGGAGTGTCCTCCACCTCATCGTCTACGGCCTCCTCAATCTGGCGCTCATTGTCATGCGCGAGTCAAACGTCGAGGAGTACGACCCCGACTTTACCGTCCCGCTCTACCCGATCGTTCCGATTCTCGGCGCAATCACGTCGTTCGGACTCATCTTCTTTATGGAGCCAATCGAGATACTGCTCGCGCTCGGCTTCGTCGCCGGCGGTGTCGTCTGGTATATCGCCTACGCCCGCAACAAAGCGACGAAGAAGGGCATTCTCGGACAGTACATCCTCTCGCGGAGTGAAGAGATGCCCGACGCTGCTGTGTCCGCTGCGAGTTCCGTCCAGCCCGACGGCGGCGACTACCGCGTGATGGTTCCGCTCGCTAACCCCCGGAGCGAGCACGACCTCATCGAACTGGCCAGCGCAATCGCAAAGCAGCGCAACGGAACCGTCGTCGCAACACACATTATCACTGTCCCCGACCAGATGGCACTCGAAGGGGCTGCTGAACGAGCAGACGAACTCGACGAAACGTCGGCAGACCTCATCGAAGCGGCAAAGGCCGACGCCGGGAGGTTCGACGTACCGATCGAGACCCACACGATACTCTCTCACCGTGGCTTCGAGGAGATATTCGACGCCGCCAGAACACACGATGCCGACATGGTCGTGATGGGCTGGGGGTCGGATTCGCACGGCTCGCCGGGGCGTGCGGAATCGGCCTTTGACGAGATGGCCGGGAACATCCCGTGTGACTTCCTCGTCCTCAAAGACCGCGGCTTCGACCCGTCGAAGGTGCTGGTTCCGACGGCAGGTGGCCCCGACTCTGACCTCAGTGCGACCGTCGCTGGCTACCTCCGGGACCAGTACGACAGCGAGGTGACGCTGCTACACGTCGCCGACGACGAGAAGACCGGACGGACGTTCATGGAAGAATGGGCGGACGAACACGGGCTCGGTGACGCAGCGATTCGCATCGAGACCGGCGACGTCGAGGACTCCATCGAACGAGCCGCCGAAGACGCGACGATGGTCATCATCGGTGCGACCGAACGGGGACTGCTCTCCCGACTGGTCCGCGGGTCGCTCGTCCTCGACGTCGTCGACGAGGTGGAGTGTTCGGTGTTGCTCGCCGAGAAACACCGGCCACGGTCGCTTCGGGAACGCCTGTTCGGCCGGTAGCGGTCTGCCGTCTGTCTGACGGAGAATTATGTGGCGTGGCCCGCGAGTTTCGGGCAAGCGCGCATGGCAGAGACAGAACACATCACGGTCGCGGAGGTCAGCGAGGGCCCCGGCGGGAGCGGCGACCCCGGGACGGAGGTCTCCCTCCCGGTCGTGGAGTTGCTGACCGGCCGCGGGTTCGTGACAGGCAAAAGTGGGTCGGGCAAATCCAACACCGCCAGCGTCGTCGCCGAGAAGTTACTGGACAATGGCTTCGGTCTCCTCATCGTCGACATCGACGGCGAGTACTACGGCCTCAAAGAGGAGTACGAAATCCTCCACGCTGGTGCCGACGAGGAGTGTGACATTCAGATTACCGCCGACCACGCCGAGAAGATGGCGTCGCTCGCTCTCGAACAGAACGTCCCAATCATTCTCGATATCTCTTCGTTTCTGGACGAAAGCGAGGCCGAGGAAGTCCTTACGGCCGTCTCGCGACACCTCTTCGCGAAGGCAAAAAAACAAAAACAGCCCTTCCTGATGCTCGTCGAGGAAGTCCACGAGTACATTCCCGAAGGTGGGAGCGTCGGCGAGTGCGGGAAGATGCTCATCAAAATCGGGAAACGCGGACGCAAGCACGGACTGGGTATCGTCGGCATCAGCCAGCGTCCTGCCGACGTAAAAAAGGACTTCATCACGCAGTGTGACTGGCTCGTCTGGCACCGCCTCACCTGGAACAACGACACCAAAGTCGTCAAGCGAATCCTCGATTCGGAGTACTCCGAGGCGGTCGAGAATCTCGGTGATGGCGAGGGGTTCTTGATGACGGACTGGGCCGAAACGGTCCAGCGCGTCCAGTTTCAGCGCAAGCAAACCTTCGACGCCGGTGCGACGCCGGGGCTGGACGACTTCGAGCGACCCGAACTGAAGTCAGTCAGCGACGACCTGGTCTCAGAACTCTCCGAAATCAGCGAGGAACAGCAGGCCCGCGACGACCGCATCGCAGAACTCCGCGAAGAGTTGGACAAGAAGAACTCACGCATTGCGGAGTTGGAGACGGAACTGCAGGACGCTCGCGACATGAGCCGGATGGCAGACCAGTTCGTCGACGCGCTGGTCCGCCACGTCGACGGCCCGAATCCGGGCAAGACCGAACAGGAGCGCCTCCGAGAGAAGCGCCAGGCTGCGACGGGCGATGTCGCAGCGGCGTCTTCTGACGACAGCGCTGCCGAAAGTGACGATGCTGCGGAAGACGATGGCGCTGGGGCGTTCGGTGACGACGATGCTGGCGCGGCCTTCGCTGCTGCGATGGACGCGGTGGACGAACCAGACAGCGATGAGCCAGCGGACGCGAACTCGTCTGCTGGTGACAGCGCCACAGCGGACGACGAGACCGAGGCTACCGACAGCGGCTTCAGCGCCGAGGAAGTTCTCTCGCGTCTCAGTGCAGTCAGCGAGACGCCCACCGGCTCGGCGACGACCGACGGCGGTGCACGCGTTGACGCCAGCCCTGATACCGAGGTGTCTACCGACGCCGCCCCCGACGCGTCCGGCCCTCAGTCCGAGATGGACCAGTTTGCAGTCCCGGAAGATATCGTCGACGGTGAGACGAACAGTCCAGTCGAGGCGGCTGACGACTCCGTCGACGAGGATGGCATTATCGACGGCGATGACAGCGCCCCCTCGGAGTTTCGCGAGGGGATTACCAGCCGCGGTGCCAGCGAGTACGACATCATCGACGGGGAGGACGATTTGGACGAGGGCGAAGAACCGCTCGTCGTCCGCGAACTAAAAGCCGACATCGCCGGGATGGCGACGAAAGCCCGAAAGATGTTGAACTTCTACCGCGAGTTCGGCCCGGGGACGCCGCTAAACGCTCACTTCGCGGCGGGCGGCGACGGCGACCGGACGAAAGCCTACGCCCACAACCGGACGCTCCGGACGCGCGGGCTTATCGAGCACGTGGGCCGTGGACGGTACGACTACCGCCTTCGAGAACTGCTCGACTCGGAGTTCGAGGGACACGTCGACGAAGACCTCATCGAGCAGTTCGCAACGAACGTCGAAACGAAGACGCTCGACGGTGCAACCGTCGACGACGAGTCGTCTGACTGAACTCCTCTCTCCGTTCCGACACCGGCGTATTACCTGCCACGTACGTACCATATAGCCCGAATGAGGTTCATTCGGGTACAGTCGACTTCCCACTTGCTCGTCTATACCGCTGCATGCTCGTCCCCCTCTCGAATCAGGTGGTCTTCTCACAGTCAGACCGACTCCTGGTACTGCAAATCGAAGACGAAGTGACGGAGCCGTTTGCGCCGTTCACTGGCCCTGTGGCTGACCTGGTCGTCTTTCTCGTGGTGGCGGCCGTCGTGTACACCCTCGGCCGTGTGGCTGTCGCACCGGTCGTCTATCGGGCCGTACGCACGAGAAATCCAGCGAACCTGACGCTGGCGACGGCCACGGAGACGTACTTCCAGTTGTTTTTGCTCGTCGTTGCGACCTTTGTCGGTATCGTCTCCGCGGGCTACGGTGGCGTCGTGTTCAACACTGACTCGGCGCTGGTCATCGCCGCGCTCACGTTCTCTATCGGTGTCGCAGGTCAGGAGGTACTCGGCTCGCTCGTCAGCGGCTTTTTCCTGATTATCGACCCGGATTTCAACGTCGGGGACTCGATTTCCTGGCCCGGTGGCAGCGGCGTCGTCGAAGCCGTCGACTTTCGGGTGACACGCGTCCGGACGGTCGACAACGAGACTGTCACTGTTCCGAACACGGAACTGACGACAAACGCCCTGACGAGACCGTTCGGCGGGGGCAGCTACCGACTGACCGAACGCGTCGCTATCGGCTACGACGGCGATATCGAGCGAGCGCTGCTGGAACTTCGACAAATCGCTGCAGCGTTCCACCGGAGCGACCGGCAATCCACAGGAACAGGTGCTGATACCCGGAATCCAGACGCCCGTATCATCGACCTTGGAACGGATAGCATCACAGTCGAGGCTGAGTTCTGGCTCGAGAATCCGACACAGGGTAACCTCACTGAGGTGCGGTCAGATTTCAACAGAGCGGTCAAGCGACGGTTTGACGAGGAAAATGTCCCGATTGCTCCGCCGGCGGGCAGGGAACTGTCTGGCTCGGTAACAGTCGCTGGGGACGGTGGTCTGTGAACGGGAACGGTCGAACGAGGGAGCCGACCTACAGCGGGTCGACGAGGTCAGCAAGTGCGGCTTCGGGGTCCTCGGCTTTGGCGACCCCACTCGCCAGCAAGACGCCGTCAGCACCCAGGTCGCGGGCTGCGACGACGTCCTCGCCAGTCGAGATACCTGCGCCACAGTACACGTCGACGCTCGGGTCGACAGACTCGGCAGCGGCGACGGCGTCCCGGACGATATCGGGGTCGGCTTTGCTGACGGGCGTACCGGTCCCGATGAGTTCCGGCGGCTCGACGGCGACGGCGTCGGGACCGAGTGCCGCGGCAGCGGCAATCTGGTCGGCGTTGTTTGCACAGACAACGGTGTCGAAGCCGACGCGGTCGGCGGCAGCGAGGCTGGCATCGATGTCGGCCAGTTTGAGACGGTTCTCGGAGTGATTCAGGAGCGTGCCGGTCGCGCCCGCGTCGCTTGCGGCTTCCGCGAGGATACTGCCGGTGTGACTGCCGTGGTCGACGGGGCTGACGTGCTGTGCCCACGTTTCGACGCCGGTGTCGGCGACGCGGTCGATGTGGGCCGCTTGCGGTGCGATAGCGATATCTGCCGTCGATTCGTCGGCGACGCGCGCTGCGGCTTCGGAGACTGCAACGGGGTCGCAGGGGTACGCCTTGAGGTTGACGAGAACGAACATACCGAAGGCGCGGCCGGCCGGGCAAAATAGGTTGTGAGTTGTGCCAGGTCCGAACTGTTAAGACACTGACTTCCGATAGAGTCGAAACGAGCCGTGACAGAGGAGAATACAGGAGAGCCGACGGTGCTTGTCGTCGAAGACGAGACGGAACTTGCAGATCTCTATGCCGACTACCTTCGGGAAACGTATGACGTCGACGTGGCCTACAGCGGCGAGGAAGCCATCGAGATGCTCTCTGAGGAGTACGACGCGGTGTTGCTCGACCGCCGGATGCCGGTCGTCTCCGGCAACGAAGTCGTCGTCGCCATCGAAGAACAGGGCATCCAGTGCCGGGTCGCGATGGTCACGGCGGTCAACCCCGACTTCGACATTATCGACCTCGGCATCGATGACTACCTCGTCAAGCCTGTCACGCGACAGGAGGTTATCGACACCGTCGACCGCCTGCTGACTATCAGTGAGTACAACGAGCGTGCGCAGGAACTCACCGCGAAGAAACTCAAACGGAACGTACTGGAGGTCGAAAAGACCAGAGCAGAACTACAGGAGAGCGAAGAGTTCGAACGGCTCACCGCCGAGATAGCGAAACTCGAAGAAACGGTCGAAACAATCGCCGACGAACTCGACGCCGAGAACCTCGAACGCTATATCTAGTCCTTTCGCTCGACGACGTCACCGAGCGTGTACTCCCCCGTCGAGGAACCGCCTTCCCATTCGGTGTCCTCGGACCCGCCACTCGCCGACAGCGAGATGTCGAGTTCCCGTTCCAGCTTCGTCTGGACGTCGTCGCTGGGGAGCGTATCGCCGTGTTCGAGTTTTCGGATGAGACTCGCCTTCTCGTTGAGTTTCTGTGCGAGTTCTTCCTGACTCAAACCGGCGGATTCGCGTGCGTTGCGAATCCGGTCGTCGTAGTCCTGGGCGATTTCGTCCATGTCGTCGAACATGTCCCGGCGCCGACCGCCGCCCGAAGACGAACTCGTGGTACTGGAACTGCCGCCAGACGAGGAAGACGACCCGGAGCTAGAACTGCCCGTCGAGTACTTCGTCGAGGCCGAACTGGCACTGTCCTCGGTCTTGACCTCTGTCCCGAAGTCAGTGCAGTTGTCACAGACATCGAGTTCTGCACCCTCTATTTTGACGCGGTTCGGACTGGAGGTCTCCGTCCCGCACATCTCACACTGAACCATACCTGACCTTGGCCAGCCCCACGCATAAAACGTACGCCCCCGTTCAGGCCAGCGACTGCATCGAGTAGTAGAACCGCTGGACTGCTGTCAGATGGCCGACGACAGCGAAGACGACCAGTAGCCACCCGACGATGGTGAACGGCCCCAGTGTCGTCGTAACGAAGGGCGCGACCAGTGCGACCAGTCCAACGAGGACCAGCCGGTCTGCCCGCCCGAGCAATCCACCGTAGACCCTGTTGATGCCGACAGCCTGCGCCTGAGTCCCAAGATAAGAGGTCATCAACACGCCCGTTACCGCGGCGATGCCAAGCGCCCAGCTCCCGACGCCACCAGCGAGCCCGACGATGATGACGATGTCGGCATACCGGTCGAGCACGTGGTCGAGCAGGTCGCCCCCCTTCGATGCTGTGCCAAGTTCGCGGGCCAACGCACCGTCAAGCAGGTCCAGCAGTCCGTTCAGGAAGACGAGCAGCGCACCTGCGAGATACAGAAGCGGGTCGGACCTGGCGAGATAGAAGGCACCGCCGGCGACGGCGGCGACGACGAACGCGAGCGTGCTGACGCCGTTGGGCGTCAGTCCGACGCGGGCTGCACCAGCCACGAACGGATCGATAATTCGGTCGGCCAGCGGGCGAAAACGGTCGAGTGTCATAGGTACTCGACGTACGAGACAGTGCCTGCACTCGGTTCACGCTCGCCAGCGATGACCGCTTCGATGGCGTCGGCAACGTCTTCAGGGTCCGTGTCTGTCGTCTCGATTTCGTAGACTGCATCCTCGCCGTGACGGTTGACCGATTCGGAGAGGATGAGGTCGAGCGCCTCGCTTTCGGCATTTTCGGCGGCCGAACTGTCTGACTCGTCCCGGTTGGTCAACCGCTCTTCTAGCTTGTCCGGTCGGCACCGCAACACGACGACGCGGTCGGCGTCGAACTGGTGGGCGAGATGGGACTCGAAGATGATGTCGTCGCGACCGTCGAGCCACTCTGCGACGGCGTCCATATCCACGACTTCCGTATCCCGCTGTTCGTCGTGGCTGGTCGTCAGCTCCTCGTGTTTGATAATCTCGTTGAGGTGGACGACATCAAGGTCTGTCTCGACAGCGTTGACAGCGGTCGTCTTTCCGGTACCCGGCGTGCCGGTGACCGCGACGCGCATTAGTCGAGCACCTCGTTGAGAACGTCGACTGCCTGTCTCGTTCCATCGCGTGTGCCGCAAGTGATGCGGATGCAGTCGTCCAGCCCGAAACTCGAACAGTCCCGGACGATGATTCCCTCTCGCTGTGCGGCGTCGGAGATGTCCGCTCCGTTACCGACGGATGCGAGCACGAAGTTCCCGCCACTCTCCCAGGTCGGGGCGTCGAGGGCGTCGTGCATGTACTCGCGCGCCCAGCGGGCAGTCTCGACTGTCTTCTCGACGTGGTCGTCGTCATCCAGTGCAGCCATACCGGCGCGGCAGGCCAGTGAGTTCACCGCGAATGGCGTGTTGACTCGCTCGTACGCGTCGGCCCATTCTTCGGGGACGAGCGCGTAGCCGAGACGGAGTCCGGCCAGTCCGTACGCCTTCGAGAACGTCCGAAGAATGGCGATATCCTCGCGGTCGTCCAGCAGTGGCCGGGCGTTCGGTGCGTCCGTGAACTCGGCGTAGGCTTCGTCGACGAGGACGAGCGTCTCCTCGTCGGTTTCCTCGGCGACCGTCTCGATGTCGTCGAGTGCCATCTCTGACCCGGTCGGATTGTGCGGCGTCGTTACGTAGACGATTCGGTGACCGTCGTAACTTTCGAGAACGGTTTCGGGCGTCTGTGCGAAATCGTCCTCCCGGTTGAGTCGGTACGTGTCGACGGACGCGTCGCGATAGCGAGCGCTCATCGGATAGTAGGCGAAGCCGGGGTTGGGGACCAACACCGAGTCGCCGGGGTCGATGAACGCGCGGGCGAGATAGTCGAGGACGCCGTCACCGCCCGGCGAGAGCCAGACCTGTTCGACGGCCACGTCCCACTGGTCGGCGAGCGCCTGTGAGAGGTCGGTGTGTTCGGCTTTCGGGTACGTATGGACGGATGGGGCAGCGTCCCGAATCGCCTCGACGGCGGCGGGACTGGGACCGAAGGGGTTCTCGTTCGAGGAGAGTTTCACGAGGTCGTCGGGGTTGAGTCCGAGTTCGCGTGCAACTTCCTCGACCCCTCGGCCGGCCCGGTACGGCGTGTGCATCGAGAGGTCCCGTGGTTCCATGGGCGGTGAAAGCGGACGACGTACCTTAAGAGTGCTCACCTGTCCCGACACAGAAACCGTTTTTTCGTCGGCTGCCGGATGACCGGTAGGGCGTGTGGCCTAGTGGACCAGGGCGAGGGGTTCCTAACCCCTAGAGCGCGGGTTCGACTCCCGCCACGCTCGTTCTCGTGTCGAGCAACGCGAGACCGAGAACGAAGCGTGCGGGATTCGAATCAGAGAGGTCGCGCGCAGCGGAGCGAGCACGTCCGACCGTGGTTCGACTCCCGCCACGCCCGCTCACTCGCTGCGCTCGTTTGCGGGCGTGGCGACCCTCGCAAACGCGGAGCGTTTGCTCAGTCCCGCCACGCCCGTGCAACGCGAGACGCGAACGCAGTGTGCGTCTCAGTTCGTTCAGTTGCGAACCCACGAGACAGATTGTGAAGTGACGGGTGTCTGATTCGGTGAGTCGTGAACTCGTTCAAATTACGTGTTTTCGGTAAGTCGCTCGTTCACGCCGTGTTTTTTTATCGACCAGATTGCATGAGCACTTCGCGGCTGCCTCTACTACTTCACCTCATCAGCCTGCGAGAGCTGTATGGCTCTGGCGATTACGTACATCAGTACAATACCGGTTCCGACAGCCAGGATACCTTGTGCCAGTAAAGTAAAGAGTGAGCCGAGCAGGGAGTTCCCGGCAAACAGAAGTACGATCAGGAATGGAATAAGCGCCAGTCCCGCGAACAAGACGATGAGCCCGATGAGCGGATATGCTTCTGTCAATATCTGGTCGGTATCCAATTCACTCGTTTCAGGGTCGATGAACGGACCGGTGGGTGACATCACTCAGAAATCCGAACACTCCAATAAGAATCTTCTGCACGCTCACATCCGACCGCACGTTGACGTCCCGATACCGTAGTGCCCTCAAATCGGGTCGAGGGTCCCGTCGTCATCGCGGATGAGATTCTCGATTTCCTCGTCTCTGGTCTCGCGCTGACTTTCGATGTTGTCGGCGGCATCGACGGCCTGGTCCTGGAGATTGTCGACGCGGGGCACGTCGGTGATGTTCGAGAGAAGCACGACTGCAGAGAGTTTGTCGGCTGATTTCCGTGGGTCATCACCGGCCAGCACTTCGATGCTGTTGGTCTGAGCTTCGAGCCAACTGCGGGCGCTCTCCAGTCCCTTCCGAGAGAGTTCCGCCGGGGGACCGGAGACGACGATGAGTGAGCGCTCGGCGGATTCTATTTCCGCAGGGCAAGTGAGGCGCGACTGGACTGCCTTTCTGACCACGCCACTGACTTTCTTTGCGGTATCGACGTCGAGATTGCTGCCGTTCCCGCGGAATTTGGCCAACAGTCCCTGGGCGTTCTCCGTCTCGCGTTCGAGCCCTTCTTCGGCGTAGGCGATGGTGCTGACACCGCCGGTGTTGAGCGTTCGCCTGATGTCGCTGGCGTCCATGACGTTCTCGGAGACGTCCGTGCCGTCGAGATTGCCAGCCGAGAGCAGGGCACCGATGCGCGTGGCGAGTTCCTGGTTCGTCCGTCTGTACCCGTCTCCGACTGAATCCTGGTACCCTCGCCAGGCGTCGTTGTCGAACAGAAGGAGGTTATCCGTGGCCTCGACGAACGACTGGAGCGACCGGGCGGCGTTGAACGAGGCTCGTCCGCCCTCGTCGGCACTCGGGAGGATACCGAGGCCGTAGACCGGCTCGTCGTACATCTTCCGCAGGCTTTCCGCGAGAACTGGTGCACCGCCGCTGCCGGTCCCGCCGCCGAGACCCGCGACGACGAGAAACGCGTCGACTTCGTACACTGGTACGTCGTCGAGTGCTCGCTCTACCTCGTGGCGGTCCCGTCGTGTGACTTCCGCCCCGAGTTCGGGGTCGCTTCCGACGCCGTGGCCTTTGACACGCTCGTCTGTCTGCCCGATGAGAATCTGGTCGTCGTCGGCAATTCTGTCCAGTCTCGCCAGGTCACTTCGAGCGGCGTTAACTGCCAGTATGTACCGGAACAATCCTCGATTCGTGTGTTGTTGGTAATTGAGTAGTTCGTCTGCGACTTTCCCACCCGCGTTACCGAAGCCGATGAGCGCTACTTTCATACCATCTCAGTTCGGGAAATGTCCGTATAGTTATAGGCGGGGTTACCGAATCTCCCCGATGTAAGCTGAGCTTATCTTCACCAGCGGTGCTTCTGCGTTCCGTCGTTCGACAGTAAACCGAGTCAACTGGAGCCCGCACACTTTTACACGCCGGTCACATTCTTCCGGCCACTTACCGTACGCGGGAGCGTCAACACACAATGCACGGAGACACACGCGGTCAATCGGGGCTGGATAGATTGATGTTGTTTATCCTCTTTCTCGTCGCCATCGTCGCCATCACGCCGTTCGTCTTCGGGTTTGGAGGGGTCGACGTTCGTGCCACGGGGGAGACAACCAGCGCGACCCCCACACCGACCGGACCGGCCGCAGACGACGGAATCGTCGTCCTCAGTGCAACCGGTGAGACTGCTGGCTTTGGCGGAGAGAGAGTTGGCGTGGCTCGCGTCGTAATCACGAAAACTGGCGCAGAGTCGCTCGATACGGCGGCGATGACCGCCACCTGGGTAGATGCGGGCGGCAGCTACGTCCTTACCACACCAGGTGAAGGTGCCAGCGGTGCAGACGGTGCGTTCGCGATTGAGGAAGCCGACGGCCGGGCAGTGTTGACCTTCGATTTGGGACGCGATGATGTCGACAGTGTTGGCGAGTTCGGCCGCCGACTCGACGCGGGCGACACTGTCACGCTCTCCTTGACGACTGGTGACGGGCAGACGACGACAGTGACTCTCGAGGTTCCGGAATCACTCGGCGACGAAGAGACTGTTTCGCTGTGAGGCTGTGCTTTGACTGTCGACCAAACAGTCGGTAACTGTGGTTGGGTTTGTCGCACGCCGAGATGGTCGGTCTCGCTTCGCTCGACCGCTGGGACTCGTCTACTACAAACCTTCTCGACTATCGACCGAATAGTCGATAGTCGTGATCAGGCTTGTAGCGCCGGAACGCGAGGCTGTTCGCCAGCACTGAGACGCTGGAGAGTGCCATCGCACCCGCGGCGAGCACCGGCTGGAGCAGGCCTAGCGACGCCAGCGGAATCATCGCCGTGTTGTAGCCCAGCGCCCAGAACAGGTTCTGCTTGATTTTCGACAGCGTCCCCGCCGAGACGCGAATCGACTTCAGTACGTCCGCAGGGTCGTCGCGCATCAACGTCACGTCTGCTGCCTCGATTGCCACGTCGGTCCCGCTACCGAGCGCGGTCCCCACGTACGCAGCAGCGAGTGCAGGTGCGTCGTTGACACCGTCACCGACCATCATCGCGCGCCGCCCCTCGTCCTGGATGCCATCGACCGCATCGGCCTTGTCCTCGGGGAGAACGCCCGCCATCACGTTGTCCGGGTCGATACCCAATTCTCCGGCGACGGCGCGGGCGGTCCGCTCGTTGTCGCCGGTAATCATCCAGACATCCAGCCCGCGTTCCTGCAGTTCCGTGACGGCCGTCGCGGAACTGTCCTTGACAGTGTCGGCGTCGGCGACGACGCCCACCACGCGGTCGTCGAGAGCAACTAACATCGCGGTCTTGCCCTCGCGTTCCAGTCGGTCCATCGCGTCCTCTGCCGGTTCGGTATCGATGCCCTCGTCTTCTAGCAGACGCCGGTTGCCAACGAGCACTTCGCCGCGGTCGGTGGTCGCTCTGACGCCGTGGCCGGGGACGTTCTCGAAGCTCTCCGGTTCGGTCACGTCGACACCGCGCTCGCGGGCGCCCTCGACGATGGCTTTCGCCAGCGGGTGTTCGCTGTTGTACTCCGCGCTGGCGGCGAGTTCGAGAACGAACTCCTCGGAGAGGTCCGGCAGCGTGACGCCGCCGTCCGAGCGCGGCCCCGACGAGGTGTCCGTCGCGTCGCTGTGGACACCGCCGTCCGGAACAGCATCGACGACGACCACGTCGGTTAGTTCCATCTCGCCTTCCGTCAGCGTTCCCGTCTTGTCGAAGACAACGGTGTCGACGTCACGGACGCGTTCGAGGATATCGCCGCCTTTGAACAGGACGCCGTTTCGCGCACCGATAGCGGTGCCGACCATCGTGGCGGCGGGGGTCGCCAGACCGAGCGCGCAGGGACAGGCGATGAGGACGGCGCTGGCGAAGACGACCACGGAGAACTCGACCACACCGACGGTCGCAGGGCCGCCAGCGGCCAACCCCCACAGCGGAAGTGCGCCGACGATGTCGGCGAGTACGTCGGGGAACGCGTACCAGACGCCGGCCCAGATGAGGGCGTTGGCGATGACGGCTGGCACGAAGTACGCCGAAATCCGGTCTGCGACGTTCTGAATCTCGGGCTGGCGACTCTGTGCCTCACGAACGCGCTCGACGATTTGCTGGATGGCGGTCTCCTCGCCGACGTTCGTCGCCTCGATTTCGAGGACGCCGTTCTCGTTGATAGTCGAGCCGATGACCTCATCGCCCTCGGCTTTCTCGACCGGGACGGATTCGCCGGTGACCATCGACTCGTCGACTGCACTCTCGCCGTCGACGACGACGCCGTCAGTCGGAATCTGTTCGCCGGGGCGGACTCGAAGTCGGTCGCCCACTTCCACGTCTTCCAGCGGAATCTCTTCCTCGGTTCCGTCATCCTGGATGACCGTCGCCGTGTCAGCTTCGAGCTCCAGCAGTTCTCGGATGGCGTCGGAGGCCTGCCCTTTCGAGCGGGCTTCGAGGTAGTTCCCCAGCGTGATGAACACGAGGATGAACGCTGCGGTGTCGAAGTACAGCCCGGTGCTCGCGATGAGGTCCAGCAGCGCGACGACGGAGTAGACGTACGCGGTCGTCGACCCGAGCGCGATGAGTACGTCCATGTTCGCGCTCCTGTTCTTCACGAGTGCGGTGTAGGAGTTCTCGTAGAACTCCCTGCCGAGTAGAATCTGGACCGGCGTGGCAAAGAAGAAGGCAACCCAGCCCATGTCGAGACCGAACACCGTCTCGGGGAGCAACTCGGGAGCCAACAGTTCGGCAGTCATCATCGCTAAAAGCGGGAGCGACATGGCCGCGCCGAAGAGAACGAGGCGCAACTGTCTGCGCTGTTCGGCCGAGCGCGCGAGGTCCCGGCGCTCCTGGGCAGACTGTTCACCAGTTTCGTCTTCTCTGACCGGCGAGTAACCCGCATCTTCGATGGCGTCGTAGAGGTCAGACAGCGACACCTCTCGCGGGTTGTACCGCACTTGCGCTTCGTCGGTGGCGTAGTTGACCTCCGCGTCGATGACACCGGGCGTCTCACGGAGCCGTTTCTCGTTGGTCTCGGCGCAGTTCGCACACGACATGTCCGTAATGCCGATGGAAACCGACTCACTGACTGCCTCGTAGCCAGCACTGGCCACGCCCTCGTAGATATCGGCGAGTGTCGTCTCCTCGGGGTCGTACTCGACAGTCGCTTCGTCCGTCGCGTAGTTGCTGTCGACTGTCGACACGCCTTCGAGTTCGCCGACGCGGTCCTCGATAGTCGCTGCGCAGTTGGCACAGCTCATCCCTGTTACGTCCAGTCGCGCGGTTCGTGTGGGCATCGTACTCGCTAGTACGTTCCCCTGATTCAATGCAGTTCCCACTTTGAAACGAAAGCGAAAACACCCGATAACATCACATTCGAAAGTACAGTTGCCCTATTAGACTTCGTCACTGAGCCGCTCGTATTCCTCGACAAACGAAGCTCGGCAGTTTTCACAGCAGAAGTGATAGACATCACCGTCAAGCGTGACTGACTCGCCTTCGGCAGTGACCGTGTTGCCACATTCGACACATTCGGCAGCGAGCTCTGCGTCGGAAACGCGTGGGGACCAGTCGGTGTCGGCCAGGAGGCGGACCTCGTAATCCCGAACGTCGTTCAACTCGACTGCATCCGTGATGAGTTGGCCGGCCTCTCCACCGGGAACGGTCGCGGTGAACACGACTCTGTCGTCGACGGTCCGAAAGACGTACTCGACGCTGTCGGAGGTCGCTAATCCGTCGCGGACGTTCTGGGCAGTTCCCGGTCGAGTGTCGACGGTCACGAGAATTGGGACTCCTTCTTCGAGCATCGAGCGGTCGATGTCGACGGTAAAGCGGCGGACCAGACCGATATCCTGGAGTCGTTCGATGCGATCCGAGACGGCAGGCGGCGAAAGGTCGACGGCGTCAGCAATCTCGCTGTACGGTCGCCGTGCGTCGTCGAGCAGGAGACGGAGAATTTCTCGGTCTGTGTCGTCGAGCCCACGCATGTGACACACCCGTGGAGTGGTGGAAACAAACAGCTTTCGACGGGTCATACTGTTGCACAGAGGTCTGTGACCAATCGAGAGACACTGTGGCGGAACCCCAGCCTGAATGGCTTCGTTGAACTCCGCAGTTTGAGACCGGTTTCAGGCAGAACCTGGATCGAATACCCAAATCATGTTGTTCTCGTGGCCACGATTACCCGTATCCTCGCCAATGACGACCCGTCCGTCGTCCATGACGACGATGTTGTCAGGTTCGGCAATCGTGTTCTCCACGTCGAGCGAGGTTTGCCCACTCATTGCCATCGATTTTGCCAGATTCATCGTGCCCTTTAAGCGACCCTGGTTTTCGTCGTCTTTCGTCGGGTTGAACGCGCACGATTGACACGCCTTGTCGTTGGCGTTCGGGTTTGCGTCGTAGGGACAGCCACCACAGATATTAGCTTCCGGACCACCGGTGACGATCGGCTCCATCTCGCTGATGTCGTAATCGCTCTCCAGTGGCATTCGGTAAACGGCTCCCCATTCGTCGCCGTTGAGCTGGATGTCGCCCTCGTCGTCGCCCATCGTTCGGTTGGTGTTCGACATGGCGACGTACATGTAGTCCTCACCCGCTTCGGCATCGCGGCGGATGTTGATTCCTTCCATCTTGCGGAACTCCGCCGTTGCGCCTTTCCGCATTGCGGCCTGTCGACATTGGAGGAAGGCGACGCGGTCGTCGTCTGCGTCTCCTGCGGCCCACTCGTCCATCTCCGCGTCGGTGATATACGAGTTCTCACCATCCTCATAGTCTGCTTGGGTGATATCGTCGTACTCGGCAATCCACTCCTCGATGTCCTTGTCGCTGGCGTGCCCGAGTTCGATCCACTCGATGCCGAAGCTGACCTTGTCGGGATCGCCGCCGTTCGGTCCCTGCTGCTCTGCTTTCGCGGCGTACAACGTTCCCTCGGAAAGATCGCCCTTCTCGTCGGCAACAAATTTGTAGAAGCCACGGGCGGTCCCATCGGAGGTGGTGTAGGCGGTCTTTTCGTCCGGCATGACGACCGCGTTCTCGTGCGTCGAGCGGCCGAGTGCGAACCGTTTTTCGGGTACCGGCTCCTCACTTTCCGGATCTTTCAGTTCGACGATGTACCCATAGCGGTACGGGTTCGGGAACTCATCGGCAAAGATGCCGTCATCGTTTCGTTTGTGACCGAGGTGCCGTGCAAGCCGCTCGACACCGCCTTTGTATTGCCAGTTAGGGTCGTTCCACACCGGCGTATCCGGAATAGAGTAGTTCTCCTCGGAGGTCAGCGGAGTACCCCACGGGGAGACGGTTCCGAAGCAGTTGACCCAGGTTCCTTCCACGGTAGAAAAGTCGAGATTCTCCATTCCGAGAACCCGCCACGTGCCATTACGGCCGTTCTGCTGCAGGTGAACTCGCGTCATCGCCCCCGGACGGTGTTCCCAATTGGTGAACAGGTAGCCTTCGTCAGGCTCCTCGCTCGATGGGACGTAGCCGTTGAAATCGGGGTTGATCTGTCCGGTGAGAGAGTCGCCCTCTGGTGTGTAGACCGATCCCAGTTCCTCGCCGTTGTCGGTCTCGTCGCCGCCGGTCGCAAGCCGCTGATAGTCACCCAGTGCGGTCCGAACCCGCTGGTCGTACGGTTCGGGTACTCCGTCGCCGTCGTCGCTGTAATCGTCGTCGTCTCCCTCGGGGATCTGGACGCTCTGGAAATCCTTGGGAAGCTGGTTCATGTCCACTCCCGTGACTGCGCCAAGAATCCCCGGTTCGTCCTCCCCGTCGAGGTTCGCGTCCGGGTGCTGGACGTTGAAAAAGAACCGCCCATCCTCGGTGATGAACATTCCAGTAATTTCAGCACCGATGACGCTCGTCGCAAAGCGGTTGAGCGTCGCTCCTTCCTGTTCGATGCCGTGGCCTTGGCCTTCTGCTTCTTTGCCAGCCGCACTGCCTGCTATCTGGCTCGTCGCCGCTAACGCGGCTAGACTCGATACGACCGTGCGCCGGGTATAGTTGTTTGACATCCAAGTCAGCCATTATCCACGCTCGTGTTGACTCATTATATTTGTTATATGTTTGGCGGGGACACGCTCGTTCCCCCAAGTAGTAATATAGAAGTCTACTTTCGGCTGCTTCTCCTGTTCGATCTTCCACTAATTATCCAACCCAAGTCCTCACGCGATCACCCACCCTCTTCGAAGGCGATCGGCAACGATTCGAGCCGGGAAACCCCATGTACAGGTCTTCCTTTTCGGCGTACAACGGTTCCTACTGTTCGAGGATGCGCCGACTCTGAGCGGGGAGTATTGTGCCAGCGTTCGAAGTCAGGTCTCACTTTGTCCGGACGTTGATTGCGGTTGCTACTGAATCCGATTGCTCCCACTCACTGTTAGCTTGATTACCGAAGAATCCGGCCGCTGATTACGAACTGCACTGTTAAACCACCGAAGTACTGTTAGTCCAGAGAGCGAAATGGTTTTCAATTTTCTGGACACTTTTAGTGTATATGGACACTAAGAGTGACCGCTACGTCGGGTTGCACCTCCGCTTCCCGTTCGGTGAGGAGCAGGTGTTTCGATATGCGGCGATGGAGGACGTGCTCGAACTCCTGATTCGCAATCCATTCAGGGAGTTCTCTGTGCGTCAACTCCGCGACATCACGGACAACGGCTCGAAGACGACATCGCGTGCGGTCGACCTGCTCCAGCAACTGGCACTCGTGCGCGTCGACGAAAGTGGGCGCAGTAAGCGTGTGCGCCTGGACCGCGAACGGGTTACGATCCCGGACGAGCCATTGTTCACGCTGCCTCAGGATGAGTTCCGCGAACCGGTACGAACGTTTGCCGAACAGGCTCGCACAGAGGTGCCGTCGTTTTCAGCACTCGTCGTGTTCGGAAGCGTCGCACGAGGTGAGGCCGACCGTCGCAGTGACATCGACATCTGGATACTGGTCGACAGCAACAATGATCTACTGCAGGCGCGGCGCACAGCCACCGATATCGCCGTCGACCTTAGCGAGCAGCGATTCGGCGACGATGGGCACCGGTACGAATTCGAGGTGTTGGTCGAATCCGTGGAGTCGGCAGTGAGTCACGGAGAGGCGGGCGACGGGATCGACGAGGTACTCGCTGAGGGCGTCGTGATTGAGAACTCCAGCGCGTTGGGACGCGTGAAAGATGTAGTGTTGGGCGATACCGATGCCGAAGAGGTGATCGACGATGAGTGATGCGGACCCGTGCAGCGACACGTTGAGCGCCGCCGTGGCGGCATTCAGCCAGCGCGGCAACGTCGAACCGGGGCTGGATGTCGAGGGCGAGGCGCTCCTGCAGTTGCGGAAGGGGTGTCGCATCTTGGACGGCATCCGAGCGCTACGGGACATCGTCGTCACCACACGCTGGTTGTCGAAGGGTCGTTCGCGGCGCTCGAGCGGACAGTGCAGTTCTATGTGGTCGACAGAGAACTCGCAGAGACAAACGAGCTGATGAACCACGAGGACACATTCGAGTACGGCGTGCAGGCTGGCGTGTTCTCCGAGGCGACGAAAGACGAGCTGGTCGAACTCTGGCAGAACTACCGCAACGGGACGTACTACCAGCAGGAGCGTGCGACCGCGGAGCAGGCCGAAGCGATGCTTGCACACGCCGAGTGTATGCACGACCATATCCCAAAGCTCGCTGGCCGGGAACACGACTGTATCTGCTGACAGCGAGAGCCGACCATGTTGAAATCCCTGCTGGTAACACGACCGGTGAATAATCCGTGACAGGATGGCATTTCGCTATAGTGGCTACCTTGTTAGTTCGAATCGAATCGGTCAATTGCACGCTTAGTGAGCGGACGGTTCAGCGTGAGATGCGTGAAACAAAATGAGGCGTAGTGCTGACTTCAAGCTCTATATTCAGCACAAGTTGCATCTCTCACTGAGGGTTTCATCAGAGGCTCCTGAATGAAGCCGTCGCGAGAGCGCAAAATGCTCTTTTCGACAGTATCAGGCCAGGCTACTGGCATCTTCTGCCTCACTGGCTTCGCTGACGCGAATCGCGCTTGCGATGCCATCCGGGAGCGAGACTGACTCGCCGTTGCCGAGCAACACCGTCACCATGCCGATTGGTGCCACTTCTTCGACCGTGAGGGTCGTTCCGGGCGTGATACCCACGTCTTCGAGGTAAGCGAGTTCCTCCGGGTCGCGGTCGCGGACGCGCTCGACGACGACGCTATCTCCCTCCACGTGCTGGTCGAGTGTTTCCCCGATGAACTCCTCGACGGGGTCGAGCGCTTCAGTCGGAATCGGGTCGCCGTGGGGGTCTACCTCTGGGTCGTCGAGTACCTCGGCGACGCGGCGCTCGAACTCCTCGCTGATGTGGTGTTCGAGTCTGTCGGCTTCGTCGTGGACCTCCGTCCAGTTGTACCCCAACTGTTCGGCGAGGTACGTCTCAAGCAGGCGATGATGTCGGATGACCTCCAGCGCGACGGTCTCGCCCTCTCGGGTCAGCGTTACGCCCTTGTATTTTTCGCGCTCGACGAGCCCTCGCTCTTCGAGCTTCTCCATCATGCTCGTCGCTGTTGGCGCTGTCACGTCGAGTGTCTCCGCGATCGACGACGTGGACACCGGCCCCTCCCCCTGAGACTGCAAATCGTAGACCGTCTTGAGGTAGTCCTCCATCTTCGCACTCAGCATACTCTGTTTAGATGCGTCTAAATCAAAAGTGTATCGTCACCGTTGTTCGGCTCGGCACTACTGTGTCGCTCCACCGTTGCAAATGCGAAGCGTTTCAATCCCGCCCCAGGCGATAGAACTCCTCGTTCGGTCGCATATCCGCAAGGTGTGCCATCCGATTCGAGAGATTGAACAGCGCTGCTGTCGAGCCGATGTCCCAGATTTCCTCCATCGAGAACCCGTGCTCGCGCAGTTGTTCGATGTCTCCCTCTTCGACCTGTGCTGGTCGCTCGGTTAGCTTCACCGCGAGGTCGCACATCGCACGGTGCGCGTCAGTGATGTCTGCCGCTCGGTAGTTGGTCGCCACCTGTTCGGCCAGATAGGGGTCTTCGGCGTAGAGACGAAGGAGCGCGCCATGGGCCACGACGCAGTACAGGCAGTCGTTGGCGCCGCTGACGGCAACGATTACGAGTTCCAGTTCTTCCCGCGCCAGCGACGACTCCTCGACGAGCGCGTCGTAGTACCCGAAGAAGGCACGAAACTGTGCCGGTCGGTAGGCAAATGCCGAGAAGACGTTCGGCGTGAAGCCGGCCCGCTCGGTTTCCGCCTCGATTCGCTCTCGGACGTCTGCTGGAAGGTCCTCGGGGTCCGGTACTGGAAACCGGGTCATCGGTTCGTCGGCCATACTGTCGGTCGGGTCGGCGCGCTCTTAATCGTTCCCGCCGTTACTGCGGCTCCGGCCCGGGAGGAGACCGTAGCGAGTCAGCACGATAAGAATCCCGTAGCCGATGACGCCGACGACGAACACCGTCGCCGGAATCAGGAATGGACCGAACGTCTCGACGAGGGTGTCGACGACCATCAATCGGCAGCGTCGGCTTCTAGTTCAAGTAACCCACACACGTCCTCTTCGGCATTGAAACAGTCTGGACACTGCGGTTCGCGGTCGATAATCGTATCGAGGCGGTCGGCGACCGTCTCGTCGATGACCGGCGCCAGCTGTTCGGCTTCCTCGCGGAAGCTCTCGACTTCCAGTACCTCGATGAGGAAGCGCTCGATGATGCAGTAGTTCTGGAGCGCGTCCCGTGCGCGCACGATTCCGTCGTCGGTCAGGTCGACGCCTTTGTACTTCTCGTGGCTGACGAGCCCCTTGTCTTCGAGTTTCCCGACCATCTCGTTGGCACTCGCCGGGCTGACATCGAGGCTGTCCGCGATGCTCCCGGTCGACGCCGGGCCGTCCTCGAGTTCCTGAATGAGATAGATTGCCTGGAGATACTGGTCTGCCGTGTTCACTGCCGACACCTCCGCTGTCTGCGTTCGACGTATCTTGTCATGCTCGCTCCTCCATCAGTCCGGTCACTTCCTCGACGCCGGCCTCTTCGTCGGCACGAATCTCGCGCAGCACGGAGAGCAGATGGTCTCGGTCGAGGCCAAAACTCGCGTCAGACTCCTCGATGGCTGCGATGAGGTCATCGTAGAACTTGTATGCCGTCTCCTCGTTGCACAGTTGGTCGTAGAGGATACCGTCGAAGTCCTGGTCGGCCTCGTACTGCTGTTCGACGAGCAGTTTTATTTCGTCGAACGGAATCGTGTCTGCTTCCAGTCCGTCGACGAGCGTATCGAGTCGCTCGCGGTGGGTCGCTGATTCGGCGGCTGCCTCGCGGAGGAACGCTCGGACGTTGTCGTCCAGGTCGTCTGTATCCGCGTGCTTTGCGGCACGAGCCTCGACGACCTCCTCCAGCACGACGCCAATCTGGAGCAAGCGCACCAGTTGGTGGTCCGATGCCACCGACTGCTGGATGCTCACGCCGACCACCGAGACTGTCCTCTCGCTACCATACCAGTTCGTCGGGTAGGCGGAAACTTAAACCCGCTGTCCGCACCATCTCTCGTTTGCATGTCGACGGCGTCTGCGCTGGCATTTATCAGCGTTGCAGTCGTACTGTAGGTATGCCAACCCGACTCCTCGTCCCGATGGACGACTCCGAGATGGCCCAGCAGGCGCTCCGCTACGCCCTCGAATTCTTCCCCGAAGCCGAGGTGACGGTCCTGCACGTCGTCGGGACTCCCTCCTCGATGCTGGGGTCTGCAACCGGATTCGCACTCGAAGAGAATCTCGAAACGGCCGTAGACGAGGCCTCCGAAACGGTGTTCGAACTCGCGCACGGGATTGCTGAGGAGTACGACCACTCTATCACGACTCGCTCGGAGGTCGGTCATCCAACCCGGGCGATTCTCAACGCTGCCGACGATTTCGATACCATCGTCATCGGGTCGCACAGCGGGAGTCTTGCCGACCGACTGTTCATCGGAAACGTCACTGACAAAGTCGTCCGTCAGTCGCCGGTTCCGGTGACTGTCGCGCGGTAG
>JAZKTK010000065.1:0-16452 GCA_036625595.1 Haloarculaceae archaeon
CGACGATGACTTCGTCTTCTTCGAGCGCGTCGATGGCCTGCCCGAGGTTGCTCGGCAGCGTGTCGATGCCGTACTCGTCGCGTTTGGCCTCGTCGAACTCGTAGATGTTCTCGCGAACCGGGTCCGGGCACTCGAGGTCGTTCTCGATACCGTCCAGGCCGGCGTGAATCATCGCCGCGAAGGCCAGATACGGGTTACACGACGGGTCCGGCGAGCGCAGTTCGATGCGGCTCGCAGCGGGCGTGCGCGCGGCGGGTTTGCGGACGAGCGCCGAGCGGTTGACATCGGACCACGCGACGTAGACGGGTGCCTCGTAGCCAGGAATCAGCCGCTTGTAGGAGTTGACTGTCGGGTTGGCAACCGCCGTAATCGCGGGCGCGTGTTCGAGGATTCCCGCGAGGAACTGCTTGGCAGTGCCGGAGAGGTTGAACTCGTCGTCGTCGTCGTGGAACGCGTTCTCGCCGTCCTCGGTGAACAGCGAGAGGTGCGTGTGCATGCCCGAGCCGTTGATGCGCGGAATCGGCTTCGGCATGAACGTCGCATGCAGGTCGTGTTGGCCTGCAATAGCCCGGACGACCGCGCGGAACGTCGCGACGTTGTCGGCCGTGGTCAGGATGTCGTCGTACTTGAAGTCGATTTCGTGCTGGCTCTCGGCGACCTCGTGGTGGCTGGCCTCGACTTCGAAGCCCATCTCTTCGAGTCCGTAGATGATGTCGCCACGGACATCCTGTGCGAGGTCTTTCGGTGCGAGGTCGAAGTAGCCGCCCTTGTCCGCAAACTCGGTCGTGGCGTTGCCGTTTTCGTCTTCTTCGAACAGGAAGAACTCGGGTTCCGGACCGGCGTTGACCGTGTAGCCGAGGTCGTTCGCACGGGCCAGTGCGTCTTTCAGCACACCACGCGGGTCGCCAACGAACGGCTGGCCACTCGAGGTGTCGTGGACGTTACAGATGAGTCGGGCGCTCGTGACCTTCTCGCTGTTGCGCCACGGGAGAACAGCAAACGTCGTGGGGTCAGGCTCCAGCCGCATGTCCGATTCCTGAATCCGAACGAATCCGTCGATAGAGGAGCCGTCGAAGTAGATTCCCTCGGTGAACGCCTTCTCGGCCTGCTCGGCCGGGATTGAGACGTTCTTGACCGTTCCCAGAATGTCGGTAAACTGCAGTCTGAGGAAATCCACGTCTTTTTCCTCAATTTCGTCAAGAACGCCCTGTGCTTCATCAGAGAGGTTTGCTTCCGTCATTTTCTACACAGAGTAATGTACAATACAGGCATAAATAATCTAGTGTTTTAATCGAATGTGCGGTGAAAATGTTAAAATGAGACAAACACCCAATTAAGATTGTTGAGAGAGGAGGCTTGATAGGTATTTGTCCAGAAGTAGAAGATTTTCCTGGCGTATTCAAATATAGTTCTCTTTGTAACGGGATGAATTTGAGATGATTCCCGTCATACGGGAGATAGAATTGTATATTCGTCAACCCACAGTAGTCAGAGTAGCCACCTTCACAAACGTCTGGCCGTCGTTACGGTCCGGCGCGGCGACGTTCATCCGGTCGAGAGCCGCCGTCTCAGAAGGGAAAGCGGCGGCGAATTTTGTCGACGAAGCCAGGTTCGTCGGGGGTGTCGGCGGGACCGACGACGTGGTCTTCGGGGACGATAACGGTTCGATCCTCCTCGTTGTCGACGGTAATGAGGTCGTCCGATTTGAGGTCGGCGAGGGCATCCTCGAGGCGGTCGATGTCGACGTCGACGTGCGAGCGGAGTTCGAAGACAGTCATCCCCTCTTCCGCCCGGTCGGCGAGGGCATCGAGCACCGCGACTTCCGCCTCGTCGCGGTCGCGGTACTCCGGCTTCGCTTGCATATACGCGAGTAATACTGCCGTGAAACTTATACTGTCGGTCCAACCAAGCAGTACGCTTATGTGTGGCAGGCGGCCAGACTGTGACAATGAGTTTCAAGTGTTCGGTGTTCGGCCACCGATATGGCGACCCCGACGTCGAGCGGGAACGCGAGGAACAGGGGAGCGAGGTCGTCATCACTATCAAGGAAACCGAAACGTGCAAGCGGTGCGGGGAAACACGCGTCGTCTCCGAAAACAAGGAGGTAACGACACTGGAGACGCCCTCCGATATCGTCGGCGACGACATCGCAGATGAGGAAGACGAGGAAGACGACGTGGCGACCGAGAGCGAGCCAATCACCGAAGCGGAGCCGGACCCACCAGCCGAACCAGACGTTGCCGCCGAGCAGGCGGGCGACGACGCCGAACTCATCGACGAGACCGACGAGTCGACACCGGCCAGTCCGGAGCCGACTGGGGTCGACCAGTCGGGCCTGGGGTCCGAGGAGGTCACCGACGAAACACCTGACCCCGACGAGGACGACGGGGTCATCCTCGACGCGTCCGACGACGAAGACGGCGAGGACGACACGCGCGAACCGGGCCAGTGGCCCGACGAACTCGACGACGAGGAAGACCAGGACGAGGAAGACGGCGAAGAGGACTGGACGCCGGCAGCCGGAAACGACCTCCGCCCGGTCGAGGAGGAACAGCCGGACATCGAGCCGACGAACAGCGCCGTCACGGTCCCTGAAGGTGAGTTTTACTGTCCCGAGTGTGAGTTTACGACCGACGTGGAGTCGTCGTCGCTCCGAGCGGGAGACTTCTGTCCGGAATGTCACCGCGGGTCGCTGACCCACCGGTCTGAAGAGGCGTAAGTCACCGCCAGCGGCTGGATTCCATGGTGCCCCTTTTTCACCGCAAGGCGCACGAAAAACGTAAGACGCCCCCTCGCAAATGCCCGTCCATGCGTGAGTACAAGATGCGACGCGGCGAGCACCTGGAAGACCGCGTCGAGGACATGGAGGCATTCATCACCGACTACTTCGGTGCACCGACAGACACCGAGGAGTACAAGGGAAGCGACCTCTACGTCGTCGAAGAGCCGGACAACCCAGTATTCAGCCGAATCGTCGCCGGTGCCGTCGAGTACAGCGGCAAAAAGAACAAACTCATCCTCGACATCGAAGAGCGTCCCGCCGAAGAAGTCATCGCTGAGGGCAACGTTGACGCCGCCGAAGAAGCCGTGAGCCTCAAAAACGAT
The DNA here is from genome assembly GCA_036625595.1 of Haloarculaceae archaeon. Classification (GTDB taxonomy): domain Archaea; phylum Halobacteriota; class Halobacteria; order Halobacteriales; family Haloarculaceae; genus Salinibaculum. The sequence goes on from JAZKTK010000065.1 coordinate 3,106, forward strand.
TTCCTCGAAGAAGCCACTGGCCGCGACGCCAAGGCTCGTCGCGACTCGATGAAACGCGACGTGGAAGACGACGCAGACAAGCCCGACAGCGTCTGAAGCGGCCGTATTTCCAGATTTCTCGGTGCCTCGGTAGAGGTAAGTGCCTCCGTGCCAAACAATAACACACGCCCCCCGGAGGCGATTCGAAATATCCGGGTGACCGAGACAGTCCACGTGTGTGGTACTGTCTTCCGTGGCACTCCCCGTGAGTGCAACGCGGCGCGAGCCCCGCGGGAGTGGGGGCGTCCGGTCCTCTGGGCAGGAGGTGGGCGCCCTGCTTGTCGTGGGCTATTCTACGAACCCATAGCCGCGCTTGAACAGCCAGACGTCGACGGCGAGGCTGGCCGGGACCGGAGCGGATGTCCGACGTTACACCGTGCGGTCCCAGTCGGAACTGCGGAGCACGTGGTAAGATTCCTTCAGGCGTTCTTCGTACGCCGGGTCGTTCCACGGCTCCCAGCCGTACGAAACTGTCTGAAGTGCTCCGCTGTCCATCCCGGGCGCGGCCCGTGCGAGGTTAGTCGAGCCCGACAGACTCCGCGCAGTGTGGTCTGTCGCTGGTGCGTACGCGGCCGCACCGACCGAGAGAGAGTCGAAGCCAGTCACGTCCAGTCCCGCCGCCCAATCCGTCCGGACGCGCTGTTTCGTCGACGGGTCGGCGACGTTCAACAACACCCATGGGAGACGCAGTTCGAGGACACTCCCGTCGGGGGCGGCATAGACATCTGTCAGCGAATCGTACGCGTCCGCGTCGGGATTGCCGTTCCCGAAGCGGAGCTGTCCGGTTTCGACAGCCTCGAACGGGATGCGCTCGCCTGTTGGCGGAACGGTGTAGCCCAGATTTGTCGGTTCCCTGACCGGGACGAACCCGGCCTGACCGCTACGGTACGCGGCAGTGTCGAGTTCCGCTCTGTCGGCGAACTCGCGGGCAAAGGCGTCGTAGCTCGACTCAACCAGCAGCCGCGACCGGTCCGGCCCGGCGAGGTGGACGACGAAATCCGCCGGGGCCGTCGCGGCCACGCCCTGCGGGAGCGTCGTCGTCTGGCCGGTGAGTCCAACAGTGACCAACGCGTTCGTCTCCCTCCAGTCAAGCGGGCTACCGGTCGACTCGAAGGACAGTCGGACGGTCAGCCCCTCGAAGTCGTGTGCCACATCCATCCGTTCAAGGCGTCTGACGCTGGTCGCGCCGTCGCCCGTCGCCGGGACGGCGGTCGCGTCGGTCCAGTCGTCGGCCGAGCCGTCGAGTGTCACGCTCTCGGCGGGGTCGAAGGCGAGCAAACCAAAACGCTGTTCGGGGGTTTCGATGTTCGACCAGAACGGGCAACGGCCGGGCACCGAGCGGGCGTCCAGATTCCAGGTCCGTTTGAACCACTCGTTTTGCCAGGCGAAGGCGACGCCGCCAGCGGTCCCTGCGTGGCGGATGTCCTCGTACATCGCCGCGACAATCTCGCCCTGACGCTGTTCGGTGTGTCGACCCTGGTTGCGACCGTGGACGTGCCGGTGTGCGATACCGCGGGAACTCGGGACGCCGAATTCGGCGACCAACAGCGCGTGGTCGGTCGCGCCGGCGAGGTCGTTCAGGTAGCCCGCGTAGCTGTTTTGCTCCCCCCGGTGGTCGACGTACTCGACGTACGACGGCGTCTCGTTCAGCAGGTCCGGGTAGTACGGGTACGCGTGGTACGCGGCGAAGGTCCCAGCGTCGAACGCGTCGGTCGCCGCGACAGCGTCCGGGTCGATGCTGACGCGGTCCTCGTCGACGAACGGTTCGTAGGGATGTTCCAAGGGGTCGGTCGTCACCCAGTTGACGAACGCGGCTGGGCGAGTCGTCCCATAGGTTTCGGCCTCATGACCGATAGCCCGGTCTAAGCGCGTCGCGAGCCAGCGTTCGAACGGAGACGCTCCCTCGGCGGTCAGATACTGCCCGTCGGCAGCCCCCACTGTGTCGGCCTCGTTCGTAGCGGCGACGACTTCCGGTGGCCACTCGATACCGAACAGCACTCCGAGCGTCGCGTCGCTGACGTCGGCGTCGTACGTCCCGCTGGCGTGTCCTGGGCGTTCGGGCAGTTCAGTCGCACCGTGGAGGACATCCATGGTGTGTCGCAGTTCGCGGTCGACGGACGCGGAGACGGCCGTCGCGTCACCGGCGTCAAGGAGGTCCTGCGTCGGGACCCACGTCCCCTGGAGCAACAACAGCGGGTCGGTGGCGTCCTCGTTGTACGCCGAGAGCGCCCGGTAGAACGCTGGCGGATGAATTGTGTAGGTCCGGACGACGTTGGCGATATCGCCGATGGCGGCCAGCCAGCGGTCGTACTCGGCCCGGGTGATGGCAGCCTGACCGGGGAACGCGCCCGGTTTCGCCATCCCGAGGTTGATTCCCCGGACGAGCAGTGGCTCGTAGCCGTCCTCCGTCAACCGTTCGAAGCCGTCAGTGCCGACCCGGAACGGTGGGCGGCCGTCGTCCCCGCCGCCCGACTTGTCAGCAATCGTCGGGGAGGTCTGACTGGGTCGATCCGTTCCAGAATGTGTCGAGGAATCCGACTCGGAGGGACAGCCAGCCAGACCGGCGACCCCGGCGGCCCCAGCTGATGCCAGAAACCGACGCCTGTTCATACACCATAGAATAGTGGGAACCCGAAGAGGACATCGCCTGGAAGGCGTAGGTGGATTTTTACGATTCGGTACGTAAGCGAACCTATCCATGGGAGCGACGGTACTAGCTGTTGACGATGACGAATCAATCAGGCGGTTACTCGATCACCGTCTGTCGGGTGCTGGCTACGACGTCAATACCTGTGAAGATGGTCGAGAGGCCGCGGACCTGCTCGACAGCGGGTACGAACCCGACCTCTTGGTATGTGACGTGATGATGCCACGGCTTGATGGTACCAGGCTCGTCCGGACGATTCGAGACGGAGAGCTGTCCGTCCGTTCGGACCTCCCGATTGTCATGCTGACCTCGCGTGGCCGCGAGGAGCACGTCCTGGATGGGTTCGACGCTGGTGTCGACGACTACGTGACCAAACCGTTCCGAAGTACGGAACTGCTTGCCCGCATCCGGCGAGAGGTAGATGACTGACCGTGGAGGGCGGTGATGGCGGACGTAACCGTCTTTGGGTACGTCGTTCCGACCGTCGTCATCTTCGTCGCCGTCGCGCTGGTGCTGGGGCTGGCGCTTGCCGTCTCCTTCTATCTCACCATCGGGCTGTCGGTGTACCGCTCGGTCGTCGACACGCGACGCGAGCGAGTTCGGGACAGTCTGCAATCGGAGATACTCGACCGGTTGTTCGCCGAGGGAGAGCCCGGCTGGGAGTCGTGGGTCGCAGCTCTGTCGGGCACCGAACGGACCGTCGTCGAGTCGCTCTTGGACGAGTACCTCCGGGAACTGGACGGACAGGACGCGGACCGACTCCGCGGGCTCGGCATGGCTCTCGGGATTCCCGAACGAGCTCGCAAGCGCCTGGAGCAGGGCGGGGAGTACGCCCGGCTGGGCGCACTGACGTGGCTGACGCTTCTACGAGAGAGCGCCCCGTACGAGGCGGCCGCGTTCGAGCCGCGGACCCCACGTGAGCGGGCGGCGACAGTGACGCTCCTACAGGAGACAGGCGAGTTACCCGACGCCGAGACCGGTATCGGACTGTTACTCGACGGTTCCGACGAGCAGTTCAGCGTGTTCGGCCAGGACACGCTGTACCGAGTCGCCCGGACCGACCCCGAACCGATGATGGAGCGCGCACGGGAGCACTACCGGACGTGGCCGGAACCGCTGCTGGCACAGGTGCTGGCGGTCTGTGCACACCTCGAAGCGAGTGTCGGTGCGGCGGATCTGAGCTGGCTGACAGCGGCCCTGGAGACCGACAACGAGGCGATTCGGGCGGCAGCAGCCGAGGCAATCGAGAGTTTCGGCTGGCAGCCCTCACTCCGGGACGACGTGTTGCTCGGGCGGGCGACCGACGACCCCTCGCCCCGAGTCCGGGCAGCGGTCTACCGGATGCTGGCCGAGTGGGGTGACGAGGAGGCCCTGACAGCGTTGCTGTACGCACTCGTCAGCGAGACGAACCCACGAGCGCTGACCATCGGAACAACGGCACTCGTCGGGCAGCGCGACCGAATCGATGTCGACGCCGCCGCCGTCCTCGGCCCCGCGTGGGAGTGGAGTCTCGAACACGCAGAATACGACCGACTCGCCCGCGAGGGGCACATCAGGACGGTGGGGCGGTAAGATGCACACGATTACACACGCCCTTTCGCTGGTCCTGACGGTGTTTGGGGTGTTCGTCATGGGCTACTACGTAGTCATCAACAGCGGGTATCTGCTGTTACACGTCCTCGCGCTGTTCGAACTTCGGGAGAAGGTCAACGAGTCGCGGTGGGACCCGCCGTTCCGGTCGTTTGCAAGTCCGTTTTATCCCGGTGTCGGCATCGTCGTTCCGGCGTACAACGAGGAGGCGACCATCGTCGAGAGCGTCCGGTCGATGCTGTCGCTAAACTACCCCGAACTCGAAATCGTCGTGGTCAACGACGGCTCGACCGACGCGACCCTTGACCGGGTGCGCGAGGTCTTCGACCTCGAACCCGTCGAGGCCGACATCCCATTCGACGTGCCAGCGGAGGAGATTCACGACGTCTATCGGTCGCGGACGTACGAAGAACTGCTCGTGGTCGACAAGGACAACGGTGGGAAAAGCGACGCACTCAATGCGGGCATCTGGCTCACCGAGATGGAACTGTTCTGTGCCGTCGACTCGGACACGATTATCGACCGCGACGCCCTGCTGTCGCTCGTTCGGCCGTTCCTCGAAGAGCCGACGACGGCCGCCGCCTCCGGCGGTGTCGTCCGGGTCGCCAACGACTGTACCATCGAGGACGGAATCCTCAAGGAGGTCAGATTGCCGAAGACAGGATTGCCGGGCCTCCAGGTGATGGAGTACCTTCGCGCGTTCTACTCCGGTCGGCTGGGGCTCAACCGTATCAACGGACTGGTACTCATCTCTGGAGCGTTCGGCCTGTTCCGGACAGAGTCGGTCCGAGAAATCGGCGGATACAGACACGACACTGTTACCGAGGATTTCGACATCGTGGTTCGCCTTCACCGCCACTTCAAGGAGATTGACCGGACGTATTCGGTCGATTTCGTCCCCGAACCGGTCGCCTGGACTGAAGTACCCGCGACACGGCGGGTCCTCGGTCGCCAGCGACGCCGCTGGTATCGGGGGATGGTCGAGACGGTCGTCACACACCGTCGGATGCTCGGGAACCCTAAGTACGGCCGGGTCGGAGCCGTCGTGATGCCGTTTTTTGTCGCGGCTGAAGCCATCGGTCCACTCATCGAGGGACTGGGCTACATTATCCTGCCGCTAGCGTGGTATTTCGGACTCTTGGACATCGGGTTTTTCGTGGTCTTTTTGCTCCTAACGACCGGTGTCGGCATCTTCCTTTCGTGGTTCGGGGTGTTCAGCGAAGTGTGGAGTTTCAACCGCTACGACAGTCCCTGGCAGGTGTTGCGCCTGCTGTGGTACGGCGTACTGGAGAACTTCGGCTACCGTCAGTGGAAGACTGTCGTTGCCTGGCACGGCCTGGTAGAGTATCTCCGGGGCGTCGATGCCTGGGGAGCCATGGAGCGGACTGGGTTCTCGACCGAGGAGGATTAGTGAGCCCGCGCCAAACGGGATGCCATGAGAGACGGCGGCATCCGGGATTATTTCCGAGACCTCTACGAGCTCGGGACAGACAGGGACGCGTCACTCGGCGAGAAAATAGAACGGGCAATTACCGTCGGTCGCGACCGGCTAGGTGTTGACTACGGTGTGCTCTCGTACACCGGCGCGGCCTCGGACTCCTGATTATCGAGCGGGTCGTGTCCGGCCACGGCTGGTCCGGCAGTGTCGAGACTGGTCCCGATAGGACGCGCTTCGAATTCGGCGGCGTGGGTGCCGTCACCGACCCGCCAGCGATAGCGGGTTGAGGTTACTCTACTAACCCGTAGCCGCGCTTGAACAGCCAGACGTCGACGGCGATGACGGCGACGGTCAGTCCCGCGAGTGCCCCGAGTGCGATATTGACGGGAACATCCGAGTACCCGAGGAAGCCGTAGCGGACGCCGTTGACCATGTGAACCATCGGATTCAGCAGCGAGATGGTCCGGTACGGTTCCGGCAGGGCATCCAGCGCGTAGAAGACGCCGCCGAAGAAGACCAGCGGCCGAATGATGAACTGGTTGAGGACGGTGAGATAGTCGAAGTCACGCGACCACAGCCCGCCGACGATACCGAAGGCCGCAAAGAGCACGGAGATGAGCACCAGAAACGCGGCCAGATACACCGGATGGGCGACAGGCAATGTCGTCCCGGTCACGAAGAGGAACCCGAGTCCGATGCCGGCGATGATACTCCCGACGAGAACGCCACGGAGTGCCGACGAGAGCAGGTAGGCCGCGACCATCGAGCGATGGGAGAGCGGCGACGTGAGCACCGCCTCGATGTAGTCGTTCCAGCGACCGTGGAAAATCGAGAACGACGCGTTCTCGAAGGCGTTCGAGATCGTGCCGAGCACGATGAGCCCCGGGAGAATGAACACGATGTACTGAAAGCCCGCAATCTGGTCGATGCGCCCGCCCAGAATGACGCCGAAGACGGCGAAGTAGAGGACGTTCGTAATCATCGGCGGGATGAACGTGTTGCGCGGGCGGCGAATGAATCGAAGAACTTCTCGCCGGAGAAGCGTCCTGAACCCACCGAATCCGCCCGTCCCGCGGTGTTTTCCCGTCGCGGTCGTCACGTCAGTGTCGGACGTCGTTTCGCCGCTCGCACCTGTTTCCGTGGCGATACCCCCGTCAGTTCGAGAGTCGCCGACGGTCCGCGCAGTCTCGTCGGAAGTGGACTCGTCGCTCATTGTGTCACCGCCCCTTCCTGGCGCGTCATGTCGACAAACACCTCTTCGAGTGATGCCCGGCGGATGTCGAGGTCTGTCACCTCGTAGCCAAGCCTGTCGAGTTCCCGGAACAGGTCGGGGATGACTGTCCCGCTCCCGCGAGCGGTCACGACGAGTCGCCCGTCCTCCATCCGCGCGTCGACAATCCCATCGTGAGCGAACTCCGGCGCAGTCGCCGGCGGGTCCGCGAGGCCGATGTCGATGGTATCGGTGCCGCGGGCGGTCAGGTCGTCCGGCGAGGCGACTTCGACTTTCCGTCCCCGGTCGACGATGGCCACGCGGTCACAGAGGCGCTCGGCTTCCTCGATGTAGTGGGTCGTCAGCAGGATGGTCGTCCCGCCAGCGTTCATCCGCTCGATAACCGACCACAGGTCCCGGCGAAGCTGGACGTCGACACCAGCCGTCGGTTCGTCGAGAATCAGGAGGTCGGGGTCGGAGACGAGCGCGCGGGCGAGCATGAACCGGCGTTTCATCCCGCCGGAGAGCCAGTCGAAGCGAGTGTCTGCCTTCTCTGCGATACCGACTGTTTCCAGTGCGTTCATCGCGCGCTCGCTGGCTTGCTCGGAACTGAACCCGTGGTAGCCGGCCTTGTGTTCGAGCACTTCACGGATTGGGAAAAACCGGTCGACGTTGTACTCCTGTGGAGCGAGGCCGATGCGGTCACGAACTTCGCGGTACTCCTCGGTCACGTCGAAGCCAAAAACTTCGGCACGGCCGCCGTCGAGTCGGGCCAGCCCCACCAGCGTGTTGATGAAGGTGGTCTTGCCAGCACCGTTGGGGCCGAGCAGGCCGAAAAACTCGCCGGCAGCAACAGTAAAGGAGAGTCCGTCGAGCGCCTGCACGTCGCCGTAGGACTTGCGGAGGTTGTCGGCGTCGATTGCCGCTGTCATTACTCGCTAGCAGCAGACTCACGTGCAAAAGCGCGTCGTACTGGCGCGAAGACTCCCGACGCGTCGACAGCCTATCGGCCGAGCCGTTCGCGGCTGATTGCGACCCCAGCCGGCGTGATGAGCAGTTGGTCGTCGTCCTTCTGGACGATATCGCCGCCGACTTCGCGGGCGACCTGCTTGAGTTCGTCCGTGATGTGTTCCATCGTACGGTCGTTCGTCGAGTGGCGCGTGATGTCCGCGACCACGATGTCACCGTCGTAGACTGCGTCTTTGATGTCGATAACGTCCGATTTGTCGCTGATGTTGGCGATGCGAACCTGTCGGCTGGCCTCGGTGTCAGCGACTTCGAGGTTACCGGCCTCCAGTTCGACGTAGTCCTCGGTCGCTCGGTTGCCACCGGAGTCGCCGAGAATCTTGCTCATCAATCCCATACAGTCTCTCCCGAGTGGCAGCGCTTTCAACTTTACGTCAGACGCAGTTGCCAGGTCAGACGCTGGACTGCCGCCGGGCGAGCACGAGTCCGACGAGCGACGCCACACCGGCAAACCCGGCGAGCGTCAGGAACAGACCGGCGACGCTCCCGTACTGGAGGATAGTACCGGCGATACCACCGCCGAGCGCGCCGACGCCGAAGACGCCGAGATACGTAAAGCCGTACGAGAGGCCGCGCGTCCCGGAGGGAGTGTACTCCGCGACCGTCGCCTGATACAGTGGCTGAACAACAAAGAGACCAGCGCCGAGAACCGAGCCGAGAACCAGGAGCGGTCCCAGCCCCATCTCGGAGACGGGAACGAAGAGGAGCGCGAGCACGGCGAGTCCAGCGAACGAACCGGCAATGCCGTACTCGACTGGGACCCGGTCAGACAGTTTGCCGCCGGCGTACTGACCGAGTGCGCCAATCAGGAGAAGCCCCGAATAGAAGTACGTCGCCGGTTCCAGCGTCTGGCCGCCCTCGGCAGGGACCGACAGCGCCGACCGAACCGGTTCAGGGAGCAGCGAGCCGACCGAAATCGGCTCGAACCCTGGCAAGCCCGAGAGCAGTTCCGGCATGAACGTCAGGATGCCACGGTAGTACAACCCCGAGCACATCACGACGACGAACACCAGCGCAAACGTCCCGGCGAAGAGCCGCCTGGACTGGTTGAGGAACTCGGCCAGCGACTCGACGCCGGCGTCGGCCTTCGAGTCGCCACCGTCTGCGGCCTCGTCTCCGCCGTCGGTGACGGGGTCGACGGCGGCCGTCTCGTCGAAGTCCGCGCGGGAAGCGTAGACGGCCGCGAGCAACGCCGGCGCACCGAGCACGAGCGCGACGGTCCGCCAGTCGACGAAAAGCAGCAGAATCGCGGCGGTCAGCGGCCCGAACCCGATGCCGAGGTTGCCGGCGATGCCGTGATAGGCCAGCCCAGTTCCGCGTTCGTCGACACCCTTGCTGATGAGCGAGAGCCCAGCGGGGTGATAGACGCTGGCGGCAACGCCCCAGAGGACGAGCGCAAATGCGATGACGAGCATGTTCGGGGCAACCCCGAGCAGGAGATAGGAGAGTCCCATGCCGGCCAGGCAAAACGAGATGAGCCGGCGGGAGCCGACGCGGTCGACGAGGACACCGCCGGGGAGCGCGCCGACACCGAACAGGCCGTAGCTGACGGTGACGACGAGTCCGATGGTCGCGCTGGTGACCGGGAGCGTGGTGACGCCGAGTGAGATGGTTTCGAACTCGGCGAGCCAGCTCAGGATGAAGATAGGCACGGCCATCTCGTAGGTGTGGACGGCCGCGTGGGCGAGCATCACCAGCGCCGTAATCGCCCGGTCGTTCGCGTTCACAGTTCTGTATTCCTCCGAGTACGCCCTTCAGTCCGTCGGTTGCTACACTGTGAGCTCGAACAGGTCGTCCCCGACGTGGTGAATCGATTCGACGACGCGCCCCTCGGAACCGACCATGTCATCGCCGTCGGTCAGCGCGCGACCGACAGCGAGGAACTTTCCGTGACCCTCCTCGTTGATGACGACCAAGTCGCCCTCGCTGATGTCGTCGTCAGCCTCGACGATGCCGGGGCGCATCACGTCCGCGCCGTCGGAGACGAACTGGATGGCACCGGCGTCGACGGTGACGATGTGCTTCTCGGGCGGGTGAGCGTTTGCACCCTGAACGGTCACGAACGGCTCACCATCAGTATAAAACACAAACGGGTCCCCGTCGACGAGGACGATGTCCCAGTCGGCGTCTTCGAGTTCGACCTTCTCGAAGGAGTCGGCGTCCAGTTCGACACCGAGATTCGCTTCGAGTGCGTCGCGTATCTCGTCGATAGCGTCCGAGCGAAGGTGGTGACGCGACTTGACTTCCATGTGGGCCATCTTGCGTGCCCGGGGCATAAACATCTCGCACCACGAGCGGTGACCACAGAAGGTTGATAGGTTTCCAAAAAGCCATAGTGTGGGCTGCCGTATCACCGTCTATGTGGCGCTCCCGGTCTGATGGGGACGTGACCTGCATCGCCTGCGGCGACGAAGTCCCACGGTCGAAGGCCCGCGAGTACGACAGATACGGCGACCGCTGGGGCAGTCGCGACCGCGAGTTCGAGTACCTCTGCAAGCCCTGCCACCGGGAGTGCTGTCACCAGCCCCGGTCGGGACTGGAGGAGACACTCATCAGGGCCGACGCCGGCCACGTTTCCCAAGACACGTTCTTCGCACAGTTTCACGACATCGTCAGTGATGGCAACGCCGACAGCGACTCACAGCAGGGACGCGAGACAGAACGGGAGTGACAGACACGTTGTAAAGTCGGTCTGCGCTGCTCACGGGTCGCGTTGCTCCCCGTTCGCTTCTTCGAGACTCTTCGCTTCGCTCAGAGTCTCGCCTCCCCTGCTCGCGGCTCCAATCGTCGCCGCTCACTTCTTCGAGACTTCTCACTCTGTTCGGAGTCTCGCACCCACTGCTCGCGGCGTTGCCACTCGCTGCTCACGGGTCGCGTTGCTCCCCGTTCGCTTCTTCGAGACTCTTCGCTTCGCTCAGAGTCTCGCACCCGCTGCTCGCGGCTCCAGTCGTCGCCGCTCGCTATAACGAGACTCCTCACTCTGTTCGGAGTCTCGCACCCGACACCACTAACTACAACCTCACCGTAGCCGGTGACATGACTGATTCAGAGCAGGGTGCCGCCGGAACGGCGGAGGCCCAGGGCCCCGTGGAAATCGACGAGGAGATGGCCCGCCACATCGAGAACAAACGCGACGAGTTACTGGAGAAGTTCGACATCCCCGACGAGTTCCCACCGGAGGTACTCGAAGAGGCCGAAGAGCGCACGGAGGGTATCGAACAACAGATTGTCGAGGAAGTCGACGAGCGCGAGGACCTCCGCGAGATGACGACGTGGACGACAGACCCCATCGACGCCCAGGACTTCGACGATGCCATCTCCGTCGAGGAGCACGACGACGAGTACGTGCTCTGGGTCCACATCGCCGACGTGACTCACTACGTGAATCCGGACACCGCGATGTGGGACGAGGCCGTCCGCCGCGCGAACACTGTCTATCTGCCGGCCTACACCATCCACATGCTCCCACCGGTGCTGGCCGAGACAGTCTGTTCACTGGTCCCCAACGAGGACCGCCTGGCCCACACTGTCGAGATGCACCTCGACAAGGAGAACCTCTCCTACGAGACTATCGACATCTACAAATCCGTCATCCGGAGCGACGCTCGCTTGACCTACTCCGAAGCCGAGACGCTACTCGACGACCCCTCGGCGGCCGAGGGCTACCTCGAAGACCAGTCGGTCGACCTCGCGGAGAAGACGGAACTCGTCTGGGAACTCGCCGACCGGATGCACGAACAGCGAAAGGCGGACGGCTCGCTCGTCCTCAACCCGAGTCGCGACCGCGCCCACACCATCATCGAGGAGTGCATGCTGAAAGCGAACAAGGCCGTCACGCACGAACTGATGTGGGACCGCGGCGTCGAGGCGATGTACCGCGTCCACCCCCAGCCCTCCCCAGAGGAGTGGAACGAAGCCCTCCAGGAGATTCAGGACCTCGATGGCGTTTCGATTCCGGGCAGCGGGTGGGACGACCCACGCCAGGCAGTCAACGCGACGCTCGAAGAGGCACCGGGTCGCCAGCTCGACAAGATTCAGTGGGCCGTGATGAAGGTGATGCCGCGGGCGAAGTACATGAACGACCCCTTCGGCGGCCACCACGCGCTGAACTTCGAGATTTACGGCCACTTCACCAGCCCAATTCGCCGCCTGTCGGACCTCATCAATCACTGGATTGTCTACACGAACGACGTGCCCGAGGACCTCATCAAGCTCTGTGACCGCGCCAGCGACCGACAGAAAGACGCCGAGCAGTGCGAGCGCGAGTACAAGAGCTTCCTCGAAGAGATTGGGCTCGACCCCAGCGCGGTCAACAACCGCGGCATCAAGGTCGTCGAATCCGAGTAGAACTGGGCTACAGCGTTCAGGCCGATTCGACGGCTTCCATCAGCGAAAGAATGTTCGACTCCTCGGCTTCCTTGCCCTGCGGATAGCTGCCGAACGTGACGACGAAGTCGCTCCCCAGTTCGACGGCTTCACTGACGTGGAGGTAGAGTTCCACTGGATTCCCGGAGAGCGCAGCGTCGGCAGCGAATTTGACCTGCGTCGTCGTGTTCCCGTTGATTGTGACGTCGCTCTCACTTCGCTCTTCGATGTTCGAAAACTCCTCGTAGCTGTCCTGCACTCGCTGGGCGAGTTCCCGTGCAGACATGTCTTCGATGGGGTTGAACGTCTCACCGAGCACCTCCGCCTGTGGTGTCGTCAGCGACGTGAATATCGCGCCGCGCTGCTCACCCAGCGGCCCCAGGTCGATAGATTTCTCGTGTTTGGCCTGGACATTCGTGGCCACGATTTCGCGAGTCTGACCACCGGCCGACAGTTCTCGTCTTATTTCCGACTCCTCGTTTTCCGTGAACTCGTAGCCTGTCTCCGCGAGCACCGCGTCGGACACTGCCGACGCACTCGCACTGAACGTCGCCGGTTCGTTCCCGAGGATGAAACCACAGCCAGCCGTCGCCGCAGCCAACGCTGCCCCTGCACTAGCGAGATAGGTTCGTCTGTCGACCATCGTGCCACAAACGACGGGCGAGCTATAAGTGCTCTCTGGCCCGCGCCCGGTCTGTAATTCGGGGACACACCGACGACTGTGGACGACGGGCTGTTCCTTCGAGAGGATTTATACACCCCTTGTTTACAAATGGGAGTGGTCTGTATTTCGTGGTATGTCGTGGCACCTCACGCTCGCCGAGGACACGTACGAGGCCGCGCGCGAGAACTTCGCGTGGGAGTTTCCCGAGGACTACAATATCGCGTGGGACTGCCTACGGAAACACGAGGACACCGACCGACCGGCACTCCACCAGGCGTCACCCGACGGACGACGCGAGACGTACACCTTCGACGACCTGGACGACCTGTCGAATCAGGTCGCACACGCACTCGAAGCCCGCGGCGTCG
>JAZKTK010000066.1:0-16318 GCA_036625595.1 Haloarculaceae archaeon
AGGCAGCTATCGACCCCTGTGCGACGCTCGTCGAGCGCGCCCGCGACGCCGACGCCCCGGTCGTGTTCACACGGGACGTGCACCCACCCGAACAGTTCGAGGACGCCCACTACTACGACGAGTTCGACCGCTGGGGCGAGCACGTCGTCGAGGGCTCCTGGGAAGCCGAACTCGTCGAGGAACTCGACCCGACCGACGAGGACCTCGTCGTCGTGAAACACACCTACGACGCCTTCTACCGGACGCAACTGGAGGGGTATCTCGAGTCACACGGCATCGACGACCTCGTCATCGCCGGGACGCTGGCAAACGTTTGCGTCCTGCACACCGCTTCCAGTGCCGGCTTGCGCGACTATCGGCCGGTCCTCGTCGAGGACGCCGTCGGCGCTATCGAGGATGACCATCGCGAGTATGCGCTGGAGCACGCCGACTTCCTGTTCGGTGAACTGACCGCACTCGACGACGTTACGTTCGCGTGACGACGGTTCGTCGCTACCAGCCTCGGGATGCCGACGCCGTCCGCCGACTCAACGACCGCGTCTTGCGGGCGGCCGGAACCGACCCCACGGACATTCCCCACCCCAATGACATCGAAGACGTGCAAGGGGCGTACCTCGATACTGGCGGGGAGTTTTTGATAGCCGAGTGTGACGGTGACGTGGTCGGTATCGGCGGGCTCCGCGTCGACGGTACGGAGGGAGAACTATTCCGGATGCGCGTTGCACTCGACTGCCAGCGGCAGGGTGTCGGGACCGACCTGCTGGCCGCACTCGAAGACGCCGCTCACGAACGCGGCGTCGAGGTGATCCGGGCACAGACCGCGCAACGACAGTCTGCCGCCGTTTCGTTCTATCCCGACAACGGATACGAGCGCGTGGGCACTTCGACGCGCGGTGACGAATACACGCTCATCCACTTTCGGAAGGAACTGTAAGCGACCGATTCCGACCGCTCAGACGTTCACTGTCACAGTCACTTCTTCACCGGTCTCCAGCGAGATGTCCTCATCGACCAGTTTCACGCCGAGACGGTCCCGCGTACAGAACAGTGCAATCCCGGTCACTGGCTCGCCGTTTGCTACCACCGTGCAGTCTCGCCACGTCACGTCTCGACCGGAAACGGTGCCGATGTGCTGACCGGCGATTTCAGCACGGTTGCCCCCGCCGAGCAGCCCTCCGCCGTCGTAGTGGGGGAATCCTCCGTCTAGGACACCACCGCCGCTCTCGATACCGGCAAAGCGCTCGCCCGGTGCGGGATGGGCAGGGCCGTCAAGCCACGCCCACGTTTCGCCAGCCCCGGCGACTGTTCCGGTGCCGTTCCACGGAACTGGTTCGGGGTCAACGCCCACGTCGACAGGGAGCGACCCCGACGCTCGGAGGTGGTTCGCGTCCGGTTCTCGAAACCCCAGATGGATGTGGTTGGGAACCCACGGAGCGAAAAAGCCCGCGCGAACCAGGGTCCCCAGCGGGTCGCCGACGGCAACCACGTCGCCAGTTGCCACCTCTGGTTTCACGTGCAACAGGCGCGCGACGAACTCGCCAGTGTCGACCAGAATGAGGTAGTCCTGGTCGGCAGCGTAGGGCTGGGGTGGTGCATCGACGGCTCTCGTTTCCAGTACCTCGCCGGCGACTGGCGAGGGGGCAGTCTCAACTAAATTCTGCTCGTCGCCGGGATAGAGGTCGATTGCGCAGCCGCTGTCGTGGGCGACAAACGGCGAATTGTACAGCGAAAACCGGCGATACTGCAGGAGCACGTCCCGGCCAAGGGTGACTGCCATCACCGTCGGGTTGGCGCGAGCAGGCTTCATTCTTCGCCCAGAGATTTATATCACAAAACGGGGCCACCCTCTTTCGTGTCCTGACCAGCGCCACGGGACGGCTCGCGACAGTGCGACGCACCGTTTCGTGGTCTCCCGTCCGCGTCGCCTGCTCGCTTTTCCGCCGCGACAGTTTTGTCGCTGCGCTCCAACAGCCAGCTATGCGCGTGCTCCGTGGCCGAGCCGAAACTATCGACGCTGACCGCGAGCGGACCGACGAGATGGTCGAGTTGGCGGTCGAAACCGGCGACCCCGCCCTGCGTGTCTGGACCCCACCCCGGCAGGTTGCCTTCGGTCGCCGTGACGCTCGCATGGACGGCTACGACGCTGCCACCGCGGCTGCCGAGCGACGCGACTTTCCCGCTATCGAGCGTGAAGTCGGGGGGCGGGCTGTCGCGTACACCGGCTCGACGCTCGCGTTCGTCTACGCCGACCCGGCTGCCGACCGGACTGCCATCCAGGCACGGTACGTCGAGGCGACTGACCGACTTATCCGCGCCCTCGACAGCGTCGGCGTCGACGCGGCCGAGGGGGAACCACCCGATTCCTTCTGTCCCGGCACACACTCGCTGCAAGCGACCGGCAAGATAGCGGGTCTCGCACAGCGCGTGCGCCGCGACGTTGCGGTCACTGCTGGCGTCGTCATCGTCAGTGACCACCAGCCCATCGCCGACGTGCTCGAACCGGTCTACGCCGCACTCGGCGTTTCCTTCGACCCGGACAGCGTCGGCAGCGTCGCCCGCGCGGGTGGCCCCACCGACGCCAAGCGGGTCGGCGACGCCGTCGTCGAGGCATTCTCCGACGGACTGTGACTCTGCCGGACGGGTCGTCGCGCAGCCGCGGTCCGGGAGACTTAGGAGACCCCGGCGTCGAGAGTGGGTATGCTCATCAGGGACGCGACGCTCGCGGACGGACGGGAGCGAGACGTCCGGGTTCGCGGGGAGACGATTGCTGCTGTCGAGGAGAATCTCGACCCGGCAGAGGACGAACGGGTCGTCGACGCCAGCGGCAAGCGACTCCTGCCAGGGATGATAGACACGCACGTCCACTTCCGCGAACCGGGCTACTCGCACAAGGAAACGTGGGATACGGGCTCGCACAGCGCCGCAGCGGGCGGCGTCACCACGGTCGTCGACCAGCCGAACACCGACCCGCCGACGGTCACGGGCGCGGCATTCGACCAGAAGATCGAGCTTGCCGACACGTCACTCGTCGATTACGGCATCAACGGCGGCGTCACCAGCGACTGGGACCCCGAGACACTTCTCTCCCGCCCGCTCTTTGCGCTCGGTGAGGTGTTCCTCGCGGACTCGACGGGTGAGATGGGAATCGAGACCGACCTATTCGCCGACGCACTCGCGCGGGCGACCGACCGGGACGTGACCGTCACGGTCCACGCCGAGGACGCCACCCAGTTCAACGTGAGCGCGAAACAGCGCGACGATGCCGATGCCTGGAGTGCCTACCGGACCGCACAGGCCGAAGTCGAGGCTGTCCGGCGCGCCTGTCAGATTGCTGTAGACGAGGGCGCGCGTATCCACATCGCGCACACGAGCACGCCCGGCGGCATCGACGTCGCTAGCGAGGCGGGGATGACCTGCGAAGTGACGCCTCACCATATGCTCCTCTCACGGAGCGACCTCTCGAAGCTGGGGACGCACGGGCGGATGAACCCGCCGCTCCGCCGGGAGAAGCGTCGCCAGCGCGTCTACGAGAAAGTCGCCGACGGAACCGTCGACATGATTGCGACTGACCACGCGCCCCATACCAGCGACGAGAAAGACGCCGGCATCTGGGATGCACCCAGCGGTGTGCCTGGTGTCGAAACGGCGCTCCCGCTTCTTCTCGCAGAGGCGCGGACGGGGAACCTCACCTACGAACGCGTTCGGGACCTCACTGCGGCCAACCCCGCGGCTGTCTTCGACCTCACAGACAAGGGTTGCGTTGCGGAAGGGAACGACGCCGACCTGGTGCTCGTCGACACGACCAGCACGCGGCCTATCCGCGCGGACGCACTCCACACGAAGTGCGACTGGACTCCATTCGAAGGGTGGGAAGCGGTCTTCCCCGAGTTAACGCTGGTCCGGGGGGAGATTGTCTACGAACGCAAAGCCGACGGCTCGGAGGCGTTCGGTGACCCGCTCGGGCAGAACGTCCGTGGCCTCTCGCCCCATCAGGACGCTTCTGAGACGCCCACAGACTCGACCGGTCAGGACTGACCGGTCGGGGGGTCGATGTCGAACGCTTTCGACCCTCGGGCCTGTTCGACCCGTCGCTCGGGTATCGGCGCGAGGAGTCCGTATCGGAGTCTGTAGAGGGCGAGTCCGATTCCCATTCCGAGCAACAGCGTCGCTGCCGGTGAGGCGATGACCGTCCATCCGAGGACGAGAACGAGACCGACAGCGAGCGTCAGCCAGAACGCAGCGAGGTGGGACAGTGGACTCCGCTCGTCGATGACAGCGAGAACTGGCGTCTGCTCAGTCAGGTAGAGACTCGACGCAAGGACGCTGGCACCGAAGATGGTAATCCCGACAGTCCAACTGCGGGAACCGCCGGTACCGACCGCGCCGATGGCCGTCGCGCCGAGTGCGAGCGAGAAGTCGACTGTGAGCACTCGGGTACGAGCGTCCATCTACTCGGTGTCGATGTGGTGGCCACACTCCGGGCAGGTCACCTCGTCGTGGCGGAGCGCGGCGCTGTGTTCCCGGACCTCCCGCATCACCTCCGATACGTCGTCTTCGGCCTGGAGTTCCGCTTCGACCGAGAGGTCGACTCCTTCGACTTCGAGCAGGAACTTCGCCACTTCCGTGGCTTCGTACATCACGTCGTCGAGTTCCTCGGCGGTGAAAAAGTCCGACATCGCCCCGTAGAGGAAGGTCGCACCGGCGGTCCGGACCTTCTCCTCGAAAGAGTGACGGGCCTGGTTGACTGCCTGCGGAGAGTAGGTATCAGTCATGAACGGGACGAGTTCGGGGAGATGCTCGCCGATTTTCGTCATCTCGACGCCAGTCTCGGTTCGGAAGTCGGCACAGAGGCGGGCGATGGCCCACTCACGGGCAGTGATGTACGTTCGCTCGCGGAGGAACTCGTTGGCACGGTCGTAGGTGCTGCCGTCGATTTTGGTAAAGCGGTCGTACGTCCGTACGTCCTCTGGGATTCCCGGGGTAGCGTCTCCCGTCTCGGATTGCTGGTCGTCGGTGGCCCCACCCTCGAGCTGGACGGCATCGTCTTCTGCTGGCCCGGAATCGTCTGTCATGCGCGTTGGTGGGAGCCGATACCGAAAAAGGGTGTCGGCGCTTCGGGAGGCTTTTGACCGTCGGTACCGACATTCTAGTCATGCATATCCTGCTCGGTGTCGGCGGGGACGACCGCTCAGCGCGGGCGCTGGAAGAGACTGTCCAGCGCGCTCGGGCGGCCGGTGACGACCTCACAGTCGCTCTGTACAGCGATGCTGACGGGTCGACGTTGTCGGGCGTAGAGGCGACGGTTCGTGACCAACTCAACGACCTCGGCTTCGAGGCATCGATTCGTCGTCTCGAGGGCGACCCCGGGAGCTCACTGGTCACGCTGGCCGAAAACGAGCAAGTCGACCGAATCGCGCTGGCTGGCGGTCATCGCAGTCCACTCGGAAAGATACAACTTGACCCGGTGTCTGAGTTCGTCCTGTTGAACGCGAACACCACGGTGACTCTGGTCAGATGACTCCCGAATTTCCCGACGACCCGGTCGACGACTTCCCGACTCCGCCCCGCGAGTTTACCGACGCTGAGGGCCGAGACATCGTTGTCGAACGTGTCGACAGTGACGCTATCGACGCACTCCGTGAGATGTATCTCGATTTCAATCCGGAGGACCGCGCACAGGGTGTCCCACCGGTCCGTGAGGACGCCATCCAGGAGTGGCTCGAAAGCGTCGTCGCCGAGGACTGTCTGAACGTCGTCGCATTCCACGAAGAAAACGCTGTTGGCCACGCGATGCTCGTCCCGGATACGACGGGTGCCTTCGAACTCGCTATCTTCGTTCTGCGGGAGTATCAGGGGGCGCTCATCGGGACCGAACTCGTCCGGTCGCTACTGGGCTGGGGGCAAGAAGAGGGCATCACGCGTGTCTGGCTGTCCGTCGAGCGGTGGAACGACCCCGCGGTCCGGCTGTACGAGAAAGTCGGCTTCGAGACGACAGATAGCGCCAGTTTCGAGCTCGAAATGGCGATCCGACTCGCTGAGGACTGAGCCGCAGTCAGACCGAGAGGACCGGCTGACTCGCGTATTCGAGGACGTAGAGTGCAGCTTTGCCGAGCGTTGCGTCCAGCTTGTCCGTCTCTGTCTCACGGGGAACAACCAGAAAGTCAGCGTCAAGTTCGTCGGCGGCATCGAGGATGACGCTGCCGGGCGTCTGAGTGAGCCGTTGTGCGGAGAAACCGGCCGCAGAGCTGTTCGAGAGTTCGATGCCGTCGTCGAGTTGCTCACGGACGCGGTCAGTGAACGCGCGGTGTTCTTCGGCGACTGACTCGGCGGTCACGTCGCCAGTTTCGATACCACGAGCGACCCGTTCGTCCAGCACGTGCAGGACGTGCAGATTCGCATCGTATCGGTCGGCGACCGCAATCGCGTAGTCGACAGCGCGTTCGCTCTCATCGCTGGTGTCGACCGGCGCGAGCACGAGGTCGAGTTCGACGCCCATCACACTGGTGTCGTTGGGGCACCGGCAAAAAGCCGCCGGTCGGTGGTGAAACCGGGCGGCTTTTTTAACCCACCGGTAGTAAGGATGGGTATGTTCGAGACGGTCGTCATCGCCACGGACGGGTCAGAGAGCGCCGAGCGTGCCGTCCGGATGGCGCTGGATATCGCCGACCGCTTCGGGGCGACTGTCCACGCCCTCTCTGTCGTCGACGCCGGCGACGTTGCTGCTTCGCCGGACGAACTCCGCGACGACCTCGAAAACGCACTCACCACCGCCGGCGGTGAAGCGGTCGAAGCCGTCGAAGCGCGTGCAGCGGAGACGGTTCCCGACTGTGAGGTTACCACGGCCGTCCGTGAAGGTGAGCCGGTTGCGGTAATCATGGACTACGCCGACGACCACGACGCGGACGTCATCGCGATGGGCACCCGCGGCCGGCACGGTGACCACGCGTTCCTGCTCGGGAGTGTCGCCGAGGGTATCGTTCGCCACTCGAAAACGCCCGTCCTCACGGTTCGACAGCTCGGCGACGAGGAAATCGAGGAAGACCTCGGCGCGGCGATGGACTGATACGGTCGGTTGTACCTGCGTCCCGGCGAATTCCGGAGATGACGTCCAACCGACCGTCTGGTTGGACCGGGGCCTTCTTTGTAGCTCGCCCGCTCGACGGTGTATGGACGACTGGCTCATTGACGACGACCGACTCTCCATCGGGCGCAAATCTGTGCTCCCCGGCGCGGGATTTTTCCGACCGGACTCTATCGAGGAAGAACAGGCCGAACGAGAAGCAGCGGAAGCGTTCGCGGATGCGAACGTCGTAGTTATCGCAGACCCTGACGCCGACGGTCTCGCGTGTACGGCGCTGGTCCGTGTCGCCCGCGACGAAGGCGTGCTCTTGCCTGCCGGCCCCCACGAACTGGAGGAGGCACTCGAGTGGGCGAGCGAATACGCCGAACCTGCGGCCGACGTGTTCGTCTGTGACCTCTGTCCGGACAGCGAGTACGACATCGCCGCCGTCGATGTCCTGACCGACCGCGTCGAGAGCGTCACCTGGTACGACCACCACCAGTGGAACCCCGACCTCGCCGCGACGGTCCGCGGTGCTGGCGTCGCCCTCACAGTCGGTGACAGCGACGAGGTCTGTACGGCCGACGTGGCACTCGAGGAACTCGACTACGACTTCGACGAGCAGTATGCCGAACTCGCGGCGGTGACCCGCGACCACGACCTCTGGATTCGCGAGGACGCTCGTTCGGACGACCTCGCAGATTACGCCTACTGGGCCGAACCGGAGGAGTACATCGAGACGGTACTGGCCCACGGTGCGGACCTCCCGACCGAAGTCGAGGAGTATCTCGCCGAGAAACGCGTCGAGAAGGACGCACTGATAGAGAAAGCCGTCGAGCGTGCAGAACTCCGCGAAATCGGTGAGTGGACGATCGGCGTCACGTACGGACGCTGCTCACAGAACGAGGTCGCCGAGGCACTCCGCGAGCAGGGGTCGGACGCCGCCGTCATCGTCAAACCCGCTGGCAGTGCCTCGATTCGCGGAACCGAGAACTTCGAGCGGTGTCACGAGGTTGCCGCCCAGGTCAACGGTGGCGGTCACCCCAGGGCAGCCGGCTGCAAGCCCGATATCTACGACGACATGCTCGACTACGCCCACCACTGGTCGACCCGCGGTGCAGTGGCAAAACAGGCGATTATAGACGCGTTCAAGCGACTGCCGGCCGAGGAAAATACAGAAAGTACCGGCTGCGAGTGAAACGAGCAGCCGTTTTTCGCCCACGTTTTTTGATGAGTGGTTGCGACTGGCAGGAGCAACCCGAAGAGAAAAAGGTGGCAGTGACGCGTTCAAGCGACTGCCGGCAGAAGATAATGAGGGTGTCGAGACCGAACAGTAATCCGCGTTACTCGACGCGAGCGAGCAGTTCTTCGAGGTCGGCCTGGCGCTCGTCGTTCGTGTTCAGCTTCGAGACGGTCCACTCGATATCAGCGAGCAGGGCCTCGTAGCCCGCGTCCGTGAGGGCGTACTCGTTGGTGCGCTTGTCTCGCTCGCTCTTCTCGACGAGGTCCTCTGCGACGAGGTCGTCGAGATTCGGGTAGAGTCGCCCGTGGTTGACATCCGTGTCGTAGTACGCTTCGAGTTCGCGCTTGATAGCGAGTCCGTAGCGGGCTTCTTCAGCGAGAACAGTGAGAATCGTCTGCTGAAACGCGGTCAATTCTGGTGTAACGTCGGGAGTCTTCGATACAGATTGTGCCTCTGACATGCAACTGTCCGTTCTATTTGCAGACACCTATACATGTCACCTATATACTTTGAACTGGGCCGGGGTGTCCATCTAGACTGTGAGTGTGTTGAAAGGTACCACGCTCGTTTTCGGCCTGGAGCGACCGTTTCTTGGGGGGACCGCTCGGAGAGTTCGTATGAACTGGAAGGTGCTTCGCGCGTACGTCGACCACTTCCTGCCCCGCGAGGTTATCGGCCCGGTTGTCATCGTTTTTTCCCTCGAAGGAGTCGTGGATGGCCTGTTCAATCTGTACGTCCCCGACGGCTACGACACCGTCGGCTGGGCACTCGTCTTCCTCATCTCGCTGATGGTCATCGCCTACTGGGGTGCGACCGACGAAGAGGCACGCGAGGAACTGGACGAGCGAATCGAGGAAATCCAGACGGAAGCGGACGCAGAAGAGTCGCCATAGAAGCTTTCAAGCGCGCCCTGGTCGAACCCCGGGACATGTACGACCGCATCAAGGGCTTCCGTGACTTCTACCCCGCAGAGATGCAGGCCCGGCGGCAGGTTATCGACACCATCGAAGACACTGCCACAGCCTACGGCTTCCGGGAAATCGGGACGCCCGCGCTCGAACCGACCGAGATGTACGTCGACAAGAGCGGCGAGGAAATCGTCGAGGAACTCTACGCCTTCGAGGACCGGGGCGGCCGCGAGGTGGCGCTGACCCCCGAACTCACCCCGACCGTCGCGCGGATGTTCGTCGCCAAACAGCAGGAACTTTCCAAACCCGTCAAGTGGGTCTCGACGCGTCCCTTCTGGCGCTACGAGGAACCACAGCAGGGCCGCTTTCGGGAGTTCTACCAGACCAACGTCGACATCTTTGGCTCTGCCGACCCCGCGGCCGATGCCGAGATTCTTGCCGTCGCTGCTGACGCACTTACCGGTCTCGGACTCTCTGATGACGACTTCGACTTCCGGGTCTCTCACCGCGATATCCTCGGCGGTCTCTTGGAGTCGTTCGACGCCGACGTCGAAACACAAGCGGCGATTCGGGCCGTCGACAAACGCGCGAAAGTCGACGACGACGAGTACTTCGGCCTCCTCGCGGCGGCGGGGCTCTCTGATTCGCAGGCCGCGGAGTTCGACGACCTGCTGGAGACGCCCGAAGACGCCCTCGACGACCTCGTCGACTTTGCCGGCACCGACCGCGTCGAGGCTGCTGTCGAGAATCTCCAGAACGTCCTCGATGCTGCCACAGACTTCGGTGTCCGGGAGAACTGCACGCTCTCGCTGACGACTGCGCGCGGGCTCGACTACTACACCGGCGTCGTCTTCGAGTGTTTCGACTCCACCGGCGAAGTGTCACGGTCGGTGTTCGGCGGCGGTCGCTACGACGACCTCATCGAAGGATTCGGTGGCCAGCCCACGCCTGCCGTCGGCTTCGCACCGGGGCACGCAACGCTCGGACTGCTCTGTCAGCGTGCCGGCGTCTGGCCCGATGAAGAACTCTCGACGGATTACTACGTCCTGCAGGTGGGCGACACCCGCGACGTGGCCGCACGCGTCGCGCGGGACCTGCGCGGTCTGGGGCACGTCGTCGAATCGGACGTATCCGGGCGGAGCTTCGGTGCACAACTCGACTACGCCGACTCCATCAACGCCGAGACGGTCGTCATCGTCGGCGAGCAGGACCTCGAAAACGACGAAGTGACGGTCAAAGACATGGCGAGTGGCGACCAGACGACCGCGCCCGTCGACGGATTCCCCGGCGACCACGACCGGCCGACCGTCGAGGATTTCGACTGATTGGAGTAATACTTTTACAGTAATACCTCGAATAGCGTACTATGACGCGTATCACGAAGAAGGGGCAGGTGACGATACCCAAAGAGATACGCGAGGAGTTAGGCATCCAGCCCGGGGACGAAATCGACTTCGAGGAGACTGAAGAGGGGTATGTCATCCGCAAAGAAGTCGACGAGTCCCGCTTCGAGAAGTGGCGAGGGATCGCCGAGACGAATCTGACGGTCCGCGAGCGGATGAACGATCTCCGGGGCGAGCGCGAATGACGACTGTCGTGGACACGAGCGCACTGCTGGCGCTACTGTATCCTGACGACGATCACAACGACCGAGCTGTCGAGCTCCTGTCGGAGGCTTCGGAGGCAGGAAAACTCACTATCAATCCTGTCGTGTACAGTGAACTCGCAGCAGACGAGATCTTCGACACTGAGGAGAATCTCGACTACTTCCTGTCGGATACGGGTATTGCAGTCGAGACGCTCCCCCGGAACGTGTCCTTCCGGGCAGGGCAGGCATTTGGAACCTTCCTGTCACGTCGAGGAGAGACCCTTCAGTGTCCGGCCTGTGGCACCGAAATCACTGTCGAGTGCCCGGATTGTGACGCGGCAATAACTGCACGACAGCATATCGCGGCAGATTTTCTCATCGGTGCCCACGCCGAGACTGCTGGCAGTCTGCTTACTTTCGACAGCGGGTTCTACCGGGACTACTTCGATGTCGACCTGTCTGCGATTGTCGACTGATACCCGTCGAAGCGTGAGCAGATGCGTTCTCCTGGCACTCGACGGGGACTTCGTCCCCTACCCCGTCCGAAACGAGTAATCCAGCGTCGGCGCGGAGTGCGTTAGCGCCCCCATCGAGATGATGTCTACACCCGTCTTCGCGTAGTCTGGCACGTCAGCGACGGCGATACCGCCGCTGGCTTCGGCGAGTGTCTCTCCAGGGAGCGCGTCGACGGCATCACTGACTTCCGCTGGCGTCATATTGTCCAGCAGGACGATGTCCGCGCCGGCCTCGGCCGCCCGCGGCGCGGCTGCGGGTGTCTCGACCTCGACCTCGATTTTCGTGGCAAAAGAGACTCGCTCGCGGAAGTGCTCGATAGCCCCCGACAGCCCCATCTCGGCGACGTGGTTGTCCTTGACCATCACCATATGGGAGAGGTCGAGTCGGTGGGTGTCGCCACCGCCGGCGACGACAGCCCGCTTTTCGATGCCCCGAAGTCCGGGCGTCGTCTTGCGGGTTCCGGCGATGCGAACGTCGTCGGCGACCGCGTCGGCTTTCGCTACTGCTTCTCGGGTCTTCGTCGCGATACCGGAAGCGTGCCCGGCGACGTTGACCGCGACGCGCTCGCCGCGGAGCACGTCCCGGGCCGCACCGCTGGCGCTGAGAACGGTGTCTCCAGCGGCGACCGAATCGCCATCCTCGACGGTCGTCTCGCAGTCGACGCCGAGATAGTCGAAGACGGCGCTGGCGGCGTCGAGACCGGCCGCGACACCCGATTCTTTGGCGACGAGTCGCCCTGTCGTCTCGCCGGGCACCTGATTGGTCACGTCGTGGTGGCCCACGTCCTCGCGGAGCCACGCCTCGATTTGGGAATCCGTGAGCATCGTTAGTCGGCGTCAGCCGCCGGCGCGTCTGCGTCCTCGGCGAGGTAGTGACAGCCCACGGACTCCTCGTTCTCGGCGGCAGCGCGGGCGACGAGCAGCGAGACGACCGACGCCGAACGGAGTTCGTACAGCGACCGGGAGGTCCGGGTGCGCGCGTACGCGTCGACTTCACCTTTCAGTCGGCGGAGCACCGCCTGCGCGCGCTGGAGACCGTCGGTCGTGCGCTCGATGCCGACCTGTTCGTCCATCACGCGCCGGAGGCGGTGGAACTTCTCGCGGGCGAAGTTATCCGGAAGCGCCGGGTCCCGGTCGAGCAACTCCGGCGCCTCGATTTCCTGGGGCTCGTATCCCGCCGCAGCCGCTCCGGCGCGTCGCCCCCAGACGAGTCCCTCCAGCAGGGAGGTGCTGGCCAGTCGGTTCGCGCCATGCACTCCCGTTCGGGCACACTCCCCGACGGCGTACAGTCGGTCGAGTGTCGTCTGTCCCCGGTCGTCAACGTCGATACCGCCACAGAGGAAGTGCTCGGCCGGTGCGACTGGAATCTCGGGAAGCGTGACGCTGTTGTCCGCGCACTTCTTGGCGAGGTCCGGGAACTCCTCTTCGAAGCCGATGCCGGACACGTCCAGCACGACTGTCCCGGTCTCCTCGCGCTCCGTTTTGACCGCGCGAGCGACCACGTCGCGCGGAGCGAGTTCGGCGTCGGCGTGGTAGTCGGGCATGAACCGCTCGCCGTCGCCGTTCCGGAGAATCGCGCCTTCGCCGCGGACGGCCTCGCTGATGAGGAAAGTATCCTCACCATCGCCATCGTAGGCGGTCGGATGGAACTGCACGTACTCCATGTCCGCAACGTCTGCGCCAGCGAGTGCTGCCATCGCGATGCCGTCGCCAGTAGCGTCGTCGGGGTTGGTCGACCGCGGGTAGAGCGCACCGATCCCGCCGGTCGCGAGTACCGTGGTCCCGGCGAAGGTTGGTGCCCACTCGTCGTCGTGTTCGAGCATCGCACCGTACACTCGTCCTTCGTGTCGAATCAGTTCGAGCGCAGCGGTGTCTTCGTGAATCGTCACGTCAGTCTCGTCTGCGACGTAGTTCAGGAACGGGACGTGGACGTGTTTGCCCGTCGCCGCGTCGACGTGGAGAATACGCGGTTCGTCGTGGGCGGCTTCCTGGCCGTAATCGAATCCGTCGCCGTTCGAATCGAACTCGACGCCGAGCGTCTCGACGAGGATATCACGGACGGCGTCGTCTGCGTCGTCGACGAGCACGTCCACTGCATCGGGGTCGGCAGTCCCCGCAGAGGCGTCGCGGATGTCAGCAGCGAACTGTTTGGGGTCGTCGCGGGTGACTGCAATGCCGCCCTGTGCCCACCACGTCGAGGCTTCTTCGGGGCGTTCGGCTTTCGTCACGAGCGTCACGTCGGCACCCTGTCGGTCGGCTTCGAGCGCGGCCGCGAGGCCGGCGATGCCCGCACCGACGACGAGTACGTCTGTGGTCTGCGTATCCATGGTTAGATTTCCAGCATCCGGTCGAGTGCGACCTGGGCGAGTTCCTTCTCCTCCGGTGCCACCTCGATGACGTTGCGCTCGCGACCCTCGACGAGTTCTTCGAGCACCCACGTCAGGTAGTTCGGGTCGATCTGACGCATCGCGTTGCAGTCCATGCACGCATCGCCACAGAGCGGCAGGACGTTCACGTCGGGATGCCACCGCGAGAGGTGATTGGTGAGGTGGATTTCGGTGCCGATAGCCCACGTCTCGCCGGGGTCGGCGTTCGCGACGGTTTCGGTAATCGTCGACGTAGAGCCAACTACGTCAGCGGCCTCGACGACTTCGCGGCGACACTCGGGGTGGACGACGACGTTGGCGTCGGGGTGCTCGTCCCGGATTTGCTCGATGTGGTCGGTCCGGAACCGTTCGTGGACCTGGCAGTACCCCTCCCAGAGGATAACGTCATTGCTGGTCGCCTCCTCGGCGGTGACGCCCTCGGGGTCCCAGGGGTCCCACTCGACGATTTCGTCTTCCATGCCGAGTCGGTGGGCGGTGTTCTCCCCGAGGTGTTTGTCGGGAAGAAAGAGGACTTTGTCACCCTTCTCGAATGCGTACTCGAAGGCCTTGTGCGCGTTCGAGGAGGTACAGACCAGCCCACCCTGCTCGGCACAGAATGCCTTCAGGTCCGCGTAGCTGTTCATGTAGGTAATCGGGATGATGTCCTCGTCGGTGGCGGCCGTGAGTTCGGCCCACGCGGCGTCGACCTGGAGGGCTTCGGCCATCCCTGCCATCGGACAGGACGCTTCCATGCTAGGGAGGATGACCGATTGGCTGTCGTCGGTGATGATATCCGCGGATTCGGCCATGAAGGTGACGCCGCCGAAAATGACGTAGTCGGCGTCGGCGTTGGCTGCCTCTTTCGAGAGCTGGTAGGAATCACCGATGAAGTCGGCGTGTTCGACGATTTCCCGGCGCTGGTAGTTGTGGCCGAGGATGACAACGTCGTCGCCGAGTTCGGCCAGTGCTACCTCGATTCGCTCCCGTCGCTCATCTTCGTCCAACTCGCGATAGGACGGCGGGAGCTGCTCGAGGTTGTCATACTTGAAAAGACTCAGGTCCGTTTCGAACTGCGCTGTTTCCATTTCGGGCACGGTGTTCCACCTGGTGGTGTACTCATTCTACGGAACCGCTCTTTGAAAAGATTTTGTATTCAATACTGACTATCGGTGACTAATCAGGGATGCATTGCTGATTGTGGTGGATTGGGGAGTGCACTCCGTGACCGTGTTCGGTATTCATGGACCAATCTCAAGACTCGGAACCCAGGAGTACAGATGGACCGCTTACTGAGCAGGATTCGTCGAAAACGGAGCCGTCGGCCTTGGGAAGTGAGAACTGGCCGCTTTTCACTCGCTTTTGTCCCAGAGGATACCGATACAGCCGGGGTCGCCGTCGTACTGAATTGACCCGCCCTGGACTTCGACTGCCAACTCTGTGCCGTCGGCTCGTCTGCCAGTAAACTCGTACTGGAACGTCTCGACGTCGCCGTGGTCCAGTTCCACGAGTTGTTGAAGCCCGTCGTCGTCGGTGTCGCTGGCGATTTCGAGCGGGCACTTCCCGACGAGTTCGCTCTGGGTGTATCCGAAGATGTCGGCGAGGCGTTCGTTGACGTAGACGAACTCCCCGTCCTGGATGATGAACACGCCGGTGAGGTCCTGTTCGACGAGTCGCCGGTACCACGACAGCGAGTCCCAGAACTGCTGTTGTGTGCGATATCTGTCGACGGCGTTCTGGACGCGGTTTGCCAGCACTTCGTACTGGTCGAGGCCGCCGCCCTTTTGCATGTAGTCAGTGACGCCTGCTGCAATCGCTTCGCTCGCGACTTCCTCGCTTCCTTTCCCGGTAAACAGAATGAACGGGAGGTCTGGATACTGCTCGCGGACGATTTCGAGGAATTCGATGCCGTTCGTGTTCGGCATGTCGTAGTCGCTGATGATACAGTCGATTTCCCCGTCGCCCAGATGGTCGAGTGCCTGCACAACGTTCGTCTCCGTGGTGACGGTGATGTCTTCGTCGATACGCTCCAGACACGTCTTCGCTAACTCACCGAGGTCTGGGTCGTCGTCGACGTGCAAGACCTGAACATCCTGTCCTTCCTCACCATCGGCCACCGGCAGCGGAATTTCGATGAGTTCCGTTTCGAGCGACTGTGATGTCTCGCCTCTGACGAGCGGTGGATTCTCCTGGAGGACTCGCCTGCTTCCGCGTAGCGTTTGCCGCGAGAGTTCGACGACGTGTTCGCTGCCGTGTGCCGGCCCGTTTACACCCATCGCATCTCACCCGGGGCTATTTCGGCATGCAGACCTCGAGACGGAATCGGCCGATCCGGCCGCAGTCTATCGGTCTGCCGCGGAGACACTGCGTGACGGTCACTGGACCGTCTCCCGCTTTTGTTTGTCATGTGCGCTTGTCTACTGCATACGTTCTATCCCGATTCTCATAACAATTTTGCAGCCTGTCGTACGCATCTTATATATAAATTCGTCTTTTCCTATCTTCTTATATTAACTTATTTTTTGTTCGAAAACATCAAATAAATTTAAATTCCATCTCCTCAATTGATACAGTGTATCATGTCCGATACTAACATGACGGAGTTCCTCCGGGAACATCCGCGGATGATGGGTGTACTGTT
>JAZKTK010000178.1:0-2549 GCA_036625595.1 Haloarculaceae archaeon
GTCGGTGGTGACTGACTGTCTGGCTGTGTTTCTGTGGCCGATTTGGGATTCCACTGGTCGTGTTGTGACTGCTGTGGGTCTGACTGCTGATTGTCCGACTGATGCTGGGTTGACTGGTGTTGGTCTGGTTGACCCGGTTGCTGGGACTGTTCGGTTTCTGATTGGTCGTCGTCTCCGGCGTCGGTGACTGGCGTCTCACACTCCGGGCAGCGGAGTGCCCGCTCCGGGAGATCGGCCCCACACGAGGAACAGTGCATACCACCCGTTTCAACGATATGTAACCTAAAAGTGTATATCCAAGCAGGATTGTCCGGAACAGCCGACCAGACCGGAGCGTCCTGTTCACGTCAAGTGATGACGGGGCGGGTGCGATTTACGGTCCTCGCACTACGACTGACAGTATGGGACTCGACGAAGACTCACTCGACTACCACAGCCAGGACCCGCCTGGAAAGATAGAAATCTCGACGACGAAGCCGACCAACACTCAGCGAGACCTGAGCCTCGCGTACTCGCCGGGTGTCGCCGCTCCCTGTCGTGCCATCGACGAAAACCCGGCAGATGCCTACAAGTACACCGCCAAGAGCAATCTGGTCGGCGTCATCTCGGATGGCTCTGCCGTCCTCGGTCTCGGCGACATCGGTGCTCAGGCTTCCAAACCGGTCATGGAGGGGAAAGGTGTTCTGTTCAAGCGCTTTGCCGACATCGACGTGTTCGACGTGGAACTGGACCTCGACAACGCCGACGCGTTCGTCGAGGCCGTCGCGGCGATGGAGCCGACGTTCGGGGGCATCAATCTGGAGGATATCAAGGCACCGGAGTGTTTCCGTATCGAGGGGAAACTCCGCGAGCGGATGGACATCCCTGTCTTCCACGACGACCAGCACGGCACTGCCATCATCTCCGGGGCAGCCCTGCTGAACGCCGTCGAGATAGCCGAGAAGGACCTCGAAAACCTCAACGTGGTGTTCGCCGGGGCAGGGGCTGCCGCGACGGCGACGGCTCGGTTCTACGTCTCACTGGGTGTCGATTCTGACAACGTGACGATGTGCGACGAGCACGGTATTCTCTCGACTGACCGCACCGACCTCACCAGATACACGCTCCCGTTTGCGAACACCGAAGGCGGAGACCTCGCGGACGCGATGGACGGTGCGGACGTGTTTGTCGGCCTCTCGGTCGGCGGTATCGTCGACGAAGACATGGTCCGGTCGATGGCCGACAACCCGATTATCTTCGCGATGGCAAATCCCGAACCCGAAATTGGCTACGAACGCGCGAAAAACGCCCGTGACGACACGGTCATCATGGCGACCGGCCGCTCTGATTATCCGAACCAGGTCAACAACGTGCTCGGATTCCCCTTCATCTTCCGGGGCGCACTCGACGCCCGTGCAACTGAAATCAACGAGGAAATGAAAGTTGCTGCGTCCGAGGCACTCGCCAACCTCGCACGCGAAGACGTACCCGATGCGGTCACGAAAGCGTACGACGACGAGCCCCTCCAGTTCGGCCCGGAGTACATCATCCCCAAGCCACTGGATTCGCGGGTGCTCTTCGAGGTGGCGACGGCCGTCGCGCGAGCGGCCATGGAGAGCGGCGCGGCGCGGAACGAACTCGACCTCGACAGTTACCGTGAGCGACTGGAGGCGCGGCTGGGCAAGAGCCGCGAGATGATGCGCGTGGTGCTCAACCAGGCAAAGCGCGAGCCAAAGCGGGTCGCCTTCGCCGAGGGCGACGACGAGAAAATCGTGCGCGCCGCCTACCAGCTCGTCGATGAAGGTATCGCGAAGCCGGTGCTGGTGGGCGACCGCAAACAAATCTGGGCGACGGCCGACCGCCTCGGCCTGGATTTCGAGCCGGAAATCGTCGACCCGACCCGCGACCATCTGGACCCCTACATCGACCGCCTCCACGAACTCCGTCACCGGAAGGGAGTGACCAGAGAGGAAGCAGCGGACCTGATGCGCGACGGTAACTACCTCGGCAACGTGATGGTCGAGATGGGCGACGCTGACGCCATGCTAACCGGGCTGACCCACCACTACGGTTCAGCGCTCAGACCGCCGCTGCAGATTATCGGGACTGCCGACGACGCCGACTACGCCGCCGGCGTCTACATGCTCACGTTCAAGAATCGCGTCGTCTTCTGTGCGGACACGACGGTCAACCAGGACCCGAGTGCCGACGTACTCGCGGAGGTGACCCAACACGCCGCCAGCGTCGCCCGGAAGTTCAACGTCGAACCCCGCGCTGCCCTCCTCTCGTACTCCGACTTTGGGTCGGTCGACAATCCCGGGACGCGAAAGCCTCGCCGTGCTGCCGAACGGTTGCGCGCAAATCCGGACGTGAACTTCCCAGTCGACGGCGAGATGCAAGCGGACACCGCAGTCGTCGAGGAGATGCTAACCGGCGACTACGACTTCGCTGACCTGGATGCCCCGGCGAACGTACTCGTCTTCCCGAACCTCGAGGCGGGCAACATCGGCTACAAACTTCTCCAGCGACTCGGCGGTGCCGAAGCCATCGGCCCGATGCTCGCCGGGATG
>JAZKTK010000067.1:0-16021 GCA_036625595.1 Haloarculaceae archaeon
AACGAAGTTCAAGGCGACACCGTCGAGTTCGACCTCGGCTTCTACACCGAGCAGTGCCGGCACAACGACGGAAGCGGGCAATCCACTCCAGAAAGTTAGACAGACAATAGAGTAGTAGACCTACGCGGGTGCATGCGCGTTCGCGCAACGGCGGTTCGACTCCGCCGGTGGGTCTTCCCCAGGAGGGGAGCACAATGACAGACAATGGAATCGAACTCACGCGGCGCAAGATCCTGGCCAGTATGGGAGCCGTCGGGGCTGCCGGTGCTGTCGCTGGCATGGGGACGAGCGCGTACTTTAGCGACGAGGAATCGTTCACGAATAACAGTCTGACCGCGGGCGAGCTTGATCTGAAAGTGGACTGGGAAGAGCACTATTACAACGGAAAGGGGTCTCAAGCCGACGAGGCAACACTGGTGTCTGGCGATCCAAATCCCACCGAGGTCGACTACTACCTCCCGGCAGTGCGAAACCCTGACGCGAGTCCAATTGCGCTGAATTTCACGAATTCACAGAACGACCTGTGGGACGCAACCGCAATCGAAGCCTTCCCAGATGAGGATGATGATGGGATTCAGGATGATGGTGACATTACCTGCGATGACTTGGAAAGCGTCGAAAACGCTCTTGCGTCCGAGCAGAGAACGTCCGGTAACGGGCAGGGTGATGGTGGCGACCCGCTTGTTCAACTCCAAGACATCAAACCGGGGGACTTCGGTGAAGTAACGTTCAGCTTTCACCTCTGTGATAACCCGGGCTACGTCTGGATGCAAGGCGAACTCGTGAGCGCTGACGAGAACGGAGTTACCGAACCGGAGGGCGACGACCCACAAGAAGAGGATGGTGTAGTCGAACTCCTCGATGAGGTTCGAACCCGGATGTGGTACGACGAGAACTGCGATAATCAGATTGAAACGGGGTCAGTCGACGTGATGATTGCAGTCGACAAATCAATCTCCCAGGAATCCGATGACCAGCAAGCACTTCGGAATGGTTTATTGGAATTCCTGAGCGGTCTCGAAGGCAACGTCGGCCTCGTGGAATTCGGTAATGGGGAAGTAGACGGCTTCCAGGGTCTAGATTCCCCAGGAAATCTCGATACCAGTGGTGTCGGTACTGGTTCGGGCAGCGGGAATACGCCGCTTCCACCTGCGCTGGACATTGCTCATCAGGAACTACAAGCAAACGGCACCAATGACGAACAGGTCATCGTCGCGTTTACTGATGGTGGGCCAAATTATGAGAATAAGACATACAGCGCAGGAGGTTACGACTCACCAGGGGGAACCGACAGCGTCGTCTCGTCGTACTCGGGAGGCGGTGGCGGCCAAGATGCACAAAATGACTCGCCTCCGCGAACAGGTGGCATCAGCGATAGTGAACTCATCGAGACTGCCGAGATTGCAGAGCGGATTCGCGACGCTGGAACCCGCATCATCACTGTCGACGTTGAGATACCTGACGGCTCGACAGACCCCAACGTCGACACCGGTGCGTATCTCCGCAACGAGATAGCCTCCTCGCAGGCGTACGCAAAGGATGTCCTGGTTGATGACCTCGCTGCGGTCGCGAGCGGTCTCGCAGCCACTACGATGAATGAGAGTTTGTTCTTCGAAGGATCGCTTCGAGACGCTCTTGACGTACTTTCGACAGATAACGGAATCCCACTCGACGGGGATACTGGAACTCCGTTCAACGAGTTCGGCGGAACAAAACCTGACATCGATGATGACGGTGTTGATGAATTTGCTTCCAGTGCGACCGATGAAGACCGAGAGTGTTTCGCAGGTGCGGGGACAACCCACTGTGTTGGATTCGAGTGGTGGCTTCCAATCGATCACGCCAACCAGATTCAAAGCGACAAGGCCGAATTCAACCTCGGATTCTACACCGAACAGTGCCGGCACAACGACGGGAGCGGACAGTCCACTCCAGCACGGTGAGCAGACAATAGAGTAGTAGACCTACGCAGGTGCACGCGCGTTCGCGCATCGGCGGTTCGACTCCGCCGGTGGGTCGTTCGGAAAGACAAGCGATGGCACACAACACCGACCCAGCAAAGCAGGACCGGAAGCAACGAACACTTGAAAGCGACGCCGCTACCGACCGTCGCGTAGACGCTCTCGTCACCGAGGGGTACTCCATCCAGGATGCAATTAGTGAGGCCAGTCCAGGCGATGTGATCGGACTGGGGAACGGAACCTTCAGCGAGCAGGTCGTCGTCGACAAAGAACTCACACTGGTCGGTCTCGGATCGGGTACGACCACAATCCGTTCACCAGCGTCGGTATCGAGACGCTTCCGGTGGAACGACAATCCTGTCACTCCGGTCGTTTCTATCGAAGCTGACAACGTGACAGTTCGGGGCCTATCAATCGAGCGAAGTCCGAGCGTTTCCGAGACGAGAACGGTCGTCGGTGTCGCTGGACGCGATGCGAGTACCAGCCTCACCGACATTTCGGTCGAAAGCGCGGAGTCAGAGCAGCACGACATCGGCATCCTCGTGTCGAATACGGATGGTCTCGACCGACGCATTACCATCGAGAACTGCGACATTCGGAACTACCAGTACAGTGGTATCGTCGCTGCCGGGAGCGGTCTGGACTTCCGAGTCGCAGAAACGACGGTGGCGGGACTGGGGCCGATCAGGGCGAACCGTCAGCAGGGAATCCGTGTCAGTGGTGCCGACCGAGCCACGCTCCTCGGGAACACGGTTGCGGACAACTACTTTACGAACAGTAGCACCAGTGCGGGTGTTATCGTCGTCGACGTGCCGGATGCGTTTCTCGCCTGGAACGATATCGAGGGGAACAACAACGGCATCGCTGCCCGGGGACGGGGCGATATCATGGCACGCCGAAACAACATCATCGTCAACGATACTGGAGCACTTAACCTCGGCACAGCCAGCTTCGACGCAACTCACAGCTGGTGGGGAACCGACGACGGCCCGTCGACATCTGCCATCTGGGCTTGTGATGAGAGCGAAACGCCGTCCAATCACCCAGATGGCAGCGGTGATGCAGTCGCTGGTGTCGATTGGCGACCATTCGAGCGTAGTCAGGTCGATACAGGAATCTGGGAGCGGGTCGATGTGGACATCTGAACCGGCAGAGGAATGATAATGAATCTAACAAACCTCACGCGACGACGGTTGCTCAGTGGAATGGGCGTTGCTGGTATTACCTCGATGACCGGGCTCGCGCTCGCGACGGAGCGCTCGCTTGGTTTTACAGAGACAACGACCATCCAGAGTGTGGATGGGGTCACGCTGTCGGCCGACTGGCGTGAGACGTACAACGGTAGAGTTCTCGAAGATACGCGGATAACACCAACGGAGTCGGGTGCGGTACTTTCTCTGGATAATCTCATGCCGGGTGACAGCGGTGTACTTTCGGTCCGACTCAGTGTCCAATCGGAGGACGAAGAAGAGTCACCGCAAGTAGAGCCACGGCTGACATTCCAACTGACCGAAACTTCGGAACATGGACTCACCGAACCTGAACAGACCGTTGGCGATACGAGCGCGGAGACGGGTGAACTTCAAGAGTTCCTCACCGCGGCAATCTGGTACGACACCGGTCTGGCCAGCATAGACGCGTTCGGCGCCAACAACAGCGTACAGGACCTCGGCGAGCAGCTAATCCGCGACGACGCAGAGGGCACACTCGCGGCGGTCGCGTCGGCAGTAGACGACGTGTCTTTGACACCTGCTGGCTGTCTCGGTGTCGACGAGTCAGTCACTGTCTCGCTTGGCTGGTCATTCGACGAAGATTCCGCTGGCGTTGACGCCGCACAGGGTGATTCTGTCACGTTTAATTATCTTATCGATAGTCACCACTGTGCGACCAACGAATGATGCCTCCAACCCCCTCCTTTCAGCTTGTCCATAGTTGTCTCTCAGTGTCAAGAACTAAGTGCCTGGAAAGTATCTGTGATAATACGTGGCAATCATGGCAACGAGCGGAAAGTAACTGGAATCATCAGAGGGGGAGCAATGCAGAAATCTGAACTGAGTCGTCGTAAAGTACTATCTGCGCTCGGTGTAGCAGGAAGCACTGGCGCTGTCCTCGGAAGCAGTGTCACTGCACTCTTTTCCGATACCGAGGAGATGACCGATAATTCACTCGCTGCTGGCGGTATCGATCTGGCTGTCGAATGGAACCTCGACGGAGGCGGCTCCGGGTCGAGCACTGGGGACACGACGCTACCGATACCCATCACCAACAACAATGTCGGCGGTGACCCAGATGTCGTCGCAGACCTAGTTGTTTCGCTACCTGGGCCACAGAACAACCCAGCGTATCCCTGGTTTCGGCTGGGATGCCCAGCGGCGACAGGACTTGCAGACGACCTCGAAGTGGCAGTGTCCTACAGAGGCGGCGGAACAATCGCAGAGGGGTCGCTCGTTTCGGTCGCCAACCAACTGCGAAATGGTGAACCACTCAACCCCGAAGGGACCGTGGTCCCGGCAGACCAGCGGGACTGTCTCAAACCCGGGGAAACAATCAATCTGGTACTAACTGCGAACCTACCAGCGTGGTACGTCGGCGAAGAGACCCTTTCTGTGGCGTTCGAGTTCGACGCAGAACAGTGCCGGCACAACGATGGCATACCGTCGCCGTATCCGGAGCGCCCAGTGTGTCCAGATCCACCCGTCGAAGCAGAGAATAGAGCCATTAGTTTCATCGCGTTTTGCAGTGAGGTGGCTGAACCCAATCCTGAGATTACAAGTATAAACGCTATCGATGACGACGGAGACCCAACCTCTGTTGATTGGCAGACGGACGCGGACGTGCGATACGTTGTTGTAAAGGCAGCAACACACATGACAATCTATGATTACAGTGAGGAGACAGTCCAGTCTGGGACCGCAACGCCCTGGGATGAAGATGCATTCGAAATCGTCGAGAAGGGAACTGATGTCTACGGGTCGGGGGACGAATCGATACCGTGCAGCGTCGCCGAGCGAGTCGTTACCGGCGACGCTACCGAACAGTTCGAGGGGACGCAAGTAAAATTCGAGGACGAGGATGGAGCATGAGCGACACAACTGAAACCGAAGCGGGCGACGACGAACCCTGGTATGCCCACATCTCGTGGCAACGAATCGCCAGCGTCGCTGGTGTGCTGCTACTCGTTGCTATCATCGTTCCATTCATCATTTATGCCGTTCCACAGGTCGCTGGTGGGGAGCAAAGTTACGTCGTTCTCTCCGGGAGTATGGAGCCGAATATCGGCACTGGAGATGTCATTATCACCGACGGTGTCGAACCAGACCGCATCGAGAGTGGCGATGTCATTACCTACCGTCGAAGCGGCGACACGAGACCGACGACACACCGCGTCATCGAAGTCGTCGGCCAGGAAGATGGTCTCGCGTTCCGAACGCAGGGTGACGCCAACGAAGACCCAGACCAGCAACTTGTCCCCTCTGAGGACGTCGAGGGCAAAGTGATGACTGTCGGAGGGTATCTCTTCGTCATTCCGTTCCTCGGCTATGTCATCACCTTTGCCAGCAGTCAGACGGGTATTATAACACTCCTTGTGGTGCCGCTCGTCCTGCTCATTATTTCGGAGATCTGGGAGGTGGTACAATCCGCTCAACCGAAATCCGATGCGAACGTGGGTCAAGCGGATGAAAGCGACTCCGATGACGCCGGTACTCGAAACGAGGTGATCGATTCTGAGGGCGAGAAAACCGCTGAAGAACCAGCGTCAACCGAGTCGGAGACGCAGGTAACGTTTACTTCCCCTGAACTCCAGCTCGGTTTGATCGTGCTCAGCGTTTTTGTTGTATACAGTTTCTGGGTTGCTTACATCACGTTGGAAGTCTGGGCGTTCGCTGTCGCGGGGAGCGTCACTACGGCCTTCCTTTTGCTTGGTGCAGTCTATCTGGTCGGAGATGGTCGGGACGAAGAGGCGGCATCGCCGACTACGCAAACGGAGACCTCCTCAGATGAGCGCCTCTCTGAGCTTGATACCGAGGGGTTGGAACTGCTCTTTGGGGATACCGACGACTCGTCTCTCATGGATGCCGACGGAGTTGATGATGACAGAAGCCACATCTATGCCGAGTCAGTCTCGAACTCGACTGCAACTGAGGGAGCAGGCGGTGTTTCGGTATTGAACCACGACGAAGCCACAGAGGAGGGGTTAGATGATTAACCGACCGCTCCTTGCGCTCGCGTTGGTCGTCGTTCTCGGTATGGCCAGTTTCACAGGTGGTGGCGGAGGGACCCATCCAATGCTGAGCGATACAGAGTCGGTGTCTGCCGAAATTAATGTCGACGTTGATGGAACTGGTACCACTGGATGGGATACGGAAACGATGACTCTCCCACAGCATACTGGTACCGGCAACGACGATACTGGTACCGACACCGATACTGATGAGAACAGTGTTGATACGAGCGGTAATGACGTAGTAGAAAATCCAATAATCGACGGTGTCGGTAACAGCAGCCAGCAACGTGGACACGGACAAGGGTCGTTGGTTGGTACCGCGGCAAGCGAGAGAATGGCAGAGACTAGTCAAAAAAGAGCTTTATAGAATGCCAGTTCATGGATTTCAGAATTAATCTACTCATGTGAAATACATTGGGTAGGAAATAAAAATCATATGAAATAAAATGGGTTATGTAGCTACTCTTGATATCTGTCTATTCTTGGCTTCAATCCAATAGTAAAATCATCTCGATACTCTAATATTATTCATAATAAAGAAAATAAATAAATGTATAGTTACATACATTAAACTGGGTACCTTCCAAGGAATCTTTGAGATTCTCGTTCGCTGGGGCGTGTCTGCAGACGATGTGTTACACGGACCGCACCCAAAACCAGGTTTTCTCCCTCTTCTCCCCTGTTTTATCATATTTACGACTAATATTGCAATCTGGAACTATCTATCGAACAAGTATTCAAATTTACGTAACCGAGTGACTCATGCAGTTGGAGTCGTTGGAACACTCAAAAATCCGAAACGAGAAGCTGGTAGAGCGTATCCGTTGATTCGTACTACCCGAACAACTGTGTGGACTGTTATCGTTTTCGAGCGTTGATTGTCCCATCTTGAGCGATACGGATCTCGTAATCCTCGAAGTCAAAGCGAACTTCCGAGGCTCCACACCCAGGTTTTTCCGGTCCAAACGTATTTGTGACCGCTTCCAGGTCGATGTAATCGTAGAGCAGTTTTCCATCGGTACTGCAGTCCAGCTCCTGGAGGGCACCAGTTAGCGTTGTTTCGATAGCCTGATTGTCACTCCAGTCGTGCCTCGCAAGTTCTTCCCATGAACTGGATGCTCTACGATTACTTTTGGTCGCCATGAGTGACGTTTCTAACCTGATAGATAAAAATCCGACCGATTGAGTATCAAATTTGAGAATTGGATACCGTCACAGTCCTATTCGTGGGCTATTTGTATAAATTGACAGTAAGGGCACCTCCCAATTTTGCACTTCTGACGCCTGAATTCCGTAGAGAAAGCGGTTATAAGCTGGGTCCACGGAGCCAACCTATCTACCGATGCACACTACTCCGTCATGTTCTCCAAATCGATAATTTGGATATACAGCCATTCGTCTAGTATATAAACCCCGTCTATATGCTGCCGAAGGGTGATACACACACGGCCCCTCTATTCAAATAGGTCGAACAACATGGGAACGAAATCAGATGTCGGTGTGAATCAGCAGCCCCCCACGTGGGACCACACTGACTGTGTGGGGATGGAAGGGTGTCCAGCGCGGTGCCCTCGGTTCTTCGACAAGGAGGGGACGGCTCTTCTTCTCACTCCTGGCGTGGACGGGAACGTCGAGCAGCTCGTCGACTTTTATGACGAGTATCCGTCCAGAGACCGCTCGATGTCACTTCCGCCACTGACGAGGCCACAGGTCAAGTCCTGGGTCGACCAGCTCGTCGAACGCGGGCGCAGCATCATCGCGTCCCACAACGGCGAACTTGTCGGCCACGTGGCGTACATGCCCGCGGACAAAGACGAACCGGAACTCATCGTCTTTATCGCAAGCGAGTATCAGAACCGGGGACTCGGGACTGAACTCTGTCGTCAGGCGATGGCACACGCAGCGGACGCTGGTCACGATGCGCTCAGACTCCACGTCGACGCCGACAACGAACGGGCGCTTGCGGTGTACCGCTCGCTCGGGTTTGTCGAAGTGGACCGAAAAGACAAACGCATCGAGATGCGTCTCGCGCTCGATGATGAACTGGTCAGTGACGTCCAGGCTCCGCCAGCAGAACGATAGTAAATCTAACTCTTGAGTATTCCTCTAACGAAACGTCTATTTATATATTTTATATAGCTTTCAGATGAGAGCGGTTTCGGCCGAGAGAACCTCTCCAATGCGGTGCGCTCAGTCCGACTGAACTCATCTTGAACAATACCCTCTTGTCCGCAAAGTGGCCTTCTCCTTACTTTTCATCGGTCTGGGGTGCATGGAGCTTTTCTCCGATTACACTCTCTATTATTTTACTATACTGTCTACTCGCCCGCAAATAATTTTCATCAGGGTAATACGCTGCTTTTTCTCGGACAGATATTTGCAAATACTGGCCGAACTTTAAATTAAAGCCAGCTATTTTCACTGCTCTCGGCGTTGAGCGTCGTCATCTTTCGTTGTGTTCGACAAGTGCCAAATTCATCATATTCTAATACTGTATTGTGTTCTGGTAGCTTGGCGACTCGGAACTGTCTTTCCGAGGCAGTGGTCGCCACTCATTGTTTCCGCTCAAAACACTACTGTCTTCCCTGCACTCTGAATAACAAGACGACTGTTGGAACTACTGGAACTTTTCGCTATTTCCTGCTCCGCTCTGTTCAAACGCAGGAGGTCGCCACCGAACCCGGGTCGACTACTGCTCTCCAGCGGTCTTCTGTTCGCCGTCCCACTCTGCAGAGTTGTCCCGCGGTTCGTATCCGAGGACCTCTTTCGCGCGCTCTAAGGAGTAGTACTTCCGGTCGTTGTCGGAGATGCCGTAGACGATTTCATAGCCGTAGTCGGCTTCGAGCGCACACTGGTGGATGTGTGCACAGTCACGCGGGGAGAGCCACATCGCCTGGCCACGCTCGTAGTCGATGGGGGGGTGATTCTCGTTCAAATTGCCGATGCGGACGTTACAGACCGAGAGGTTGTGTTTATCGTGGTAGTAGCGACCGATAATCTCGCCGGTGGCTTTCGAGATGCCATATTTGTTGCCCGGACGGGGAAGTTCAGTGCCGTCGAGTCGGAACTCGTCGTGTGTGCGGTACATCTCGGGGGTGCGCTCGTCGCTCTCGAAGGCTCCGACAGCGTGGTTCGAGGAGGCGTACACTACCTTCTCGACGCCTTCGTCAACGGCAACCTCGTAGACCGTGTGTGTGCCGTCGATGTTGTTCTGCAGTACGCTCTTCCAGGGGGCGCTCGGTCGGGGATCGCCGGCGAGATGGATAATCGCGCCGACGCCTTCCGCGGCGGGTGCCACGTCGTCGTAATCCTGGACTTCGCCAGTCCAGTAGGGAAACTCGGGCTCCTCGGCGGGTTCGCTGTGAAACATGAGTCGCCAGTCGTACTCGTCGCGAAGTCCATCGAGGATGACCTGTCCGACGTGGCCCCCAGCGCCCGTCAGCAGGACAGGGTCGTTCATTCGATTCAATCCAGGCGCAGGGTCGGTAAGTAGCATACGATTTGCCGCGACCGACGACCCAATACGCCACGCGACCCTGAACCGCCTATGTCCGAGACCCACCCCACTGACCGCGAGACGGCCTGTTTTGAGGCCGGCATCAAGTTCGGCTCGCTGTATCACCAGTTTGCGGGCACGCCCGTCAGCCCGGGCAGCGGCGACTCACTCGCAGCCGCGATGGAGTCGGCAATCGAGAACCAGCCACACTGCGACGAGGTGGTCGTCGACGTTCGCGAGGACCGACTCCGCGAGGAACTCGCCGACGGTCCGGCAGACTACACGGAACTGACGGGGAAGTTCGTCGACGTGGACATCTATATCGACTACGAGGGCATCTTCGTCCACGCACAGATGCGCATGACCGAGGGCTACCCGCTGATGGACATCGTCGACGTTCGCGAGTAGTCACCCGCACGATTGCGCGTGAGCCGGCAGGATTTATCGGGGATTCCGGCGAATATCCGATATGGCATACGCTGCCCTGTCGTGTCTCGGTGACGCACTCGACGCCACCCGAGAGTTCCTCCTCCCCGTCGACCGTGACCTGTGGCTCCGCCTCGCCGTCGTCGTCTTCTTCCTTTCAGGCGGAAGCGGCGTCGGCTCGCTCCCGAACGTCTCCTGGCAGTTTCCTGCTGGGAACGTCGAGGGACTGCCGTCGGATGTCATGCCGGCTGACGGGTTGCCAGTAGCGCTGTTCGGAGAGTACCTCCCGCTCATCGTCGGTGTCGCTGCACTCTTTGCACTTCTCGGTCTCATATTCACCTTTGTCGGCGCAGTCATGGAATTTGTCCTCGTCGACGCGCTCCGCACGGAATCGGTCTCGGTGCGTGCGATGTTCCGCGAGCACGTCCGAAGGGGCCTCGCGCTGTTTGGCGTCTATCTCGTCCTGTTCCTGCTGACTGCTGGCCCTATCGTGGGTTCGGCATTCCTGTTCGTCGTCCCCTCGCTCAACGACGGTGGGGCAACGCTGGCTATCGGCGTTCTCCTCACTGGTCTCGTTGCACTCGTCGTCGGGGTACTGGCTGCGCTCGCGTACGTCTTCACCGTGGCGTTTGTCGTCCCGACGATGCTGGCCGAAGACCGTGGTCTCCGCTCGGCATGGGGTCGTTTCTGGCGCGTCTTCCGTGACAACGTCGTTGAGTTTCTCGTCTACCTGGCCATCCGAGTCGGCCTGTTGATTGCTCTCGGAATCGTCGCCGGTGCCGTCGTCGGCATCGCCGGGGCAGTGCTGATACTCCCGTTTGGGATTCTGGCTGGCGTCGTCTTCTTCGCCAGCGGTGCATCGCTCTCTGTCGGCAGTGCAATTTTGCTCGGCGTCGTCGCTGTCCTCTACGTACTGACGCTGCTCGCGGCCGTCGCACTGGTGCAGGTCCCACTGAAGACGTTCACGCGGTACTATGAGCTGCTCGTGCTGGGTGCCGTCGAACCGGACCTGGACCTCGTGAGAGAGCGCAGGGAGGACCTTCAGTCGGGCTCGGTCTAAATCCCCCGAAAACGAGCTGAAACGTCGAATTTCACTTTCACTTTCAGGCGGGTATTTAACCCCACGGCCGGCCAAGCGGGACGTATGAGTCAATCGACACTCGACGACGACGAACTGTTCGGCGAGGCTGCCTCGGAGATGCGCGAGGACGTGGAGGAGTCGCTCGATGCGGCCCGCGCCTCGCTGCCGTCCGCTGACGACATCTGGGACGTGGATGCCGACAACACGCTGGGTGCCCTGAACACGCTCAGCTCCGCACTCGACATCGGCGACGCCGAAGAACACCTTCGCGACGCGAAAAAGTGGTACACGATGGGCGAACGTGCCGATGCCTTCGAGGACGCCGACGACCTCGCCGAAGCCATCGAGGACGTCGAAGCACTCGTCGAAGATATCGAGGCCGCGGGTGAGCAGGTCAGCGACCTGACGAGCACGATTCCGCAACTTCGTGGTGCGCTCGAAGACGCCGCAGAGAGCGATGCGGACCCTGAAGCCGACGCTGACGGCAGTACCGAAGCCGAGGCGTAGTCAGTCCTCTCGTCGAGTCCACTCGCGCTCGGC
Organism: Haloarculaceae archaeon; assembly: GCA_036625595.1. Taxonomy (GTDB): domain Archaea; phylum Halobacteriota; class Halobacteria; order Halobacteriales; family Haloarculaceae; genus Salinibaculum. The sequence continues at coordinate 11,730 of JAZKTK010000067.1, forward strand.
GATAGCGGTCAGCAGCTCTCTCAGCTGGTCGCTCGCCGCTGCCAACAACTCCTCCCCCAGTTTTTCGCTACTCTCGTTTGGGTCGCCGACAGTACCGTTCGTGGAGAATTCGACGGTGTCGTAGGCCAGGTTCGTTCCCGACTGCCACTCTCCCCAGGAGTCTGCACCGTCCGCTGCTGCCGTGTCGAACTGCGATTCGTCGACGAGTTCGGGATGGACGTGCCACAGGAGGCTTGTCTCGAGGGGGCCGCCGTGACCCATCTCGATGTTTTCGGGGTCCACTGCGTCGAACCAGGTGAAAGGGACAGCGCAGGCGGTCCCATCGCGAGTGAGGCGGGCACACAGTTCTCGGAGGGGGGCGACGTTGCCGCCGTGCCCGTTGACGACGACCACGCGGTCCCAGCCGTGACTGGCCAGACTCTCGACTGTCTCGCGGACGTACGCGCGGAAGGTATCCTCGCTGACCCACAGTGTCCCGGCAAAGTGTCTGTGTTCCTCGGCGACACCCACCGGAATCGGCGGTGCGAGAACGATTTCTTCGTCGTGAGCGGCGACGCCGGCCTCGGCGACAGCTTCGGCGGTGAGTACGTCGGTCCCGAGCGGGGCATGTGGACCGTGTTGTTCGGTGCTGCCGACAGGGAGGACGGCGAGGTCAGTGTCCGCGGACTCGGCCTCGGGCCACGCTGTCTCCGAGAGATTCATGTCCGGGCGTACCACGGGAAGTGTCTAATCCCTGGCGGTCAGACGAGCGTCTCCGGTCGTTCGGAGAGATAACTGAAGACCAGTCCCAGCGAGACGCCGTAGACCCAGTGGGCGACCAGCGAGAAGGCGAGGTAGAGAGCGAGTGCAAAGCCTGTCACGCCGGGATAGAACGCGCCGACGAACCCTGTCCAGAGTGCGGTCCCGAAGAATAGACCGTTAACTGGCCAGGATTTGCCGGGGAGGTACTCCCGGAGTGAGGCAAACAAGAGTGGCCAGGGAACCATCCCGCCCGCGAGGAAGATGAGAAAGCCGAACGTCACTTCGGGGACGTACCCTCCCAGACCGACCAGTTCTGCCAGGTCGGCAAAGGACTGGCGCGAGAACGCCCCGAACTGTTCTGCGATAACGAGTACCACTGTCATCATCGCGACGCCGACTAACCCACCCGCTGCACCGACCACGCCGTCGGCCACGATACCGACGACTCGGTCGTACTCCGTTTCCTCCTCCGTGAGTGTCGGGTCATCGAACTCCGTTGGCTCGTCCATGTATTGGTATAGCATACCACGAAATAAAATTCGACTGCCGGAACCATCAGTATCGGGTCGTCACCGGAGTCTGCCGTGAGAGCGTTGATTACGACTGTGGTCGTTCGACGTGTATGGGACACGACCATCCAGACCCGAGCACTGACGACTGGACGAACCCCGACTTCTGCCCGTTCTGTGGCACGCAGTTGACCGACCCCGGTGTCGGATTCATCGACCACCTCGACGAGTCTGAGCCGTGTCGAGAGCGTTTTGCTGACTGGCGCGAGAACATTGCAGACGATATCGGCAGCGAGTGGAGCGGGTGAACGAGACTGAGCGTTGGGAGGAAACGACCCGGTTAGTCGTCGGCGTCGGTCTGTGCCCGGCGGCGAGCGGCACGCTCGACGAACTCCGGTGGCAGGTCGTCGATTTCGCCTGCCTGGACGGCCCAGAGATTCGCGTAGAGACCGTCTTCGTCCAGCAGGCTGTCGTGGGTGCCACGTTCGACGACTCGGCCGTCGTCGAGGACGATAATCTGGTCTGCGTCTTTGATTGTCGAGAGGCGGTGGGCGATGACCAGCGTGGTCCGGTCTTCGGTTAGTCGGTCGAGCGAGCGCTGAATGAGCATCTCCGTCTCCGTGTCCACGTCCGAGGTCGCCTCGTCGAGGACGAGAATAGCGGGGTCTTTGAGGATGGCACGAGCGATGGCGACGCGCTGGCGTTGGCCACCGGAGAGTTTGACGCCCCGTTCGCCGACCATCGTATCGTAGCCGTCGGGGAGATTCCGAACGAACTCGTCGGCTTCGGCAGCCTTCGCGGCCGCACGGATATCCTCGTCCGTTGTGCCGGGACTGCCGTAGGCGATGTTGTCTCTGACCGTGCCGTAAAAGAGGAACGTCTCCTGGCTGACGTAACCCATCTGACGGCGGAGGCTGGGGACGGTCACGTCTCGCACGTCGGTCCCGTCGACTCGAACTGCGCCTTCGTCGACGTCGTAGAGGCGAAGGAGGAGTTTGACTGCGGTTGATTTGCCAGCGCCGGTCGGGCCGACGAGCGCGACGGTGTCACCGCCGTCGACCTCGAAACTCACGTCCTCGACGATGGGTTCGTCGTCGTAGCCGAAAGTCACGTCGTCGTACTCGACGTCGCCGTTGGTGACGGTCAGCGGTTTCGCGCCCTCTTTCTGACCGATGCGGTCGGGCGTGTCCATCAGCCCGAAGACGCGCTCGGCGGATGCGTACGCGCGCTGGTACATATTGATAATCTGTCCGAACTGGGCCATCGGCCAGATGAACCGCTGGGTGTAGAGAATGAAGGCGACGAACTGCCCCTCGGTGACGCGGCCGTCGAACACCCAGAAGCCGCCGACGATGAACGTGATGACGAAGCCGAGTCCCGCGACCAGCCGAAGACCCGGGAAGAACGTGATGCGGGTCCGGATAGCGTCCCAGTTGGCGTCGTAGTAGTCCTCGGAGACGTCTTCGACGCGTTCGGACTCGTAGGACTCGGTGTTGCTGGTCTTGATGACCTGAATGCCGCCGAGGTTGTTCTCCAGCCGGGAGTTCAGCGAGCCGACCGAAGACCGGACCTCGGCGTATTTGGGCTGGATAATCTCGATGAACTTCTTCGTGAAGAGGGCGATGATGGGGACCGGCAGGAGAGCGACGAGTGCGAGTTGCCAGTTCAGTGCAAAGAGGATGACAGCGATGCCGAGCACCATGATGACCAGTCGGGAGACGGAGTTCATCCCGTCGTTGAGGAATTTCTCCAGCCGGTTCACGTCGTTCGAGAGCACGGACATCAGTTCGCCGGTCTGCCTGTCGGCGAAGTAGTCCATGTTCAGTCGCTGCATCTTGTCGTACGTGTCCGTTCGGATGTCGTGCTGGACGCCCTGCGCAAAGCGGTTCCACCCCCAGTTTCGGGTGTAATGAAAGACCGCGGCGAGCAGGAACGAAGCGGCGATGACACCGCCGGTAAGCCACAGCTGGCCGGTGTCGGTCGCGGGCAGCCAGGACTCGGGAACGAGCCACAGCGAGAAGGCCGCCTCGCGGCGGAAGACGGCGTCGATGGCGACAGCAAGCAGGAGGGGAGGGAGGAGGTCGAGGACGCGCGCGAAGATGCTACTCAGCAGACCGACGACGAAGTACGTTCGGCGACCGTCACTGTACTCGGTAAAGAGTCGGTACATCGGCCGGTCGACGGCCGCACGTTCTTCTTCGAAGGCGTCCGAGTCGGGACCAGCGTCGATATCCACAGTCGAATCAGGGGGCGCATCTGCAAAAGTTTCTCGGGGTCAGTCCACACTGTCGGGAACGTCGACCGTATCGCCGGTGCTGACGCCGGTCCGGTTCGCCCAGCCGCGATTCGTTTCGAGGACGTACGTTCCGCGAGCTTCGTAGGGGGCGTTCTCGCCGTCGACGCCCGCGTGGAAAATCTGGACGATGGTGCCGTTTGCATCGACGAAGATGATGTCGAGTGGGAACGACATGTCCCGCATGACGTAGCTGTGCTGGTCTTCCTCGTCGTGGACGAACAGCATGCCCTCGTCAGGGTCGAGTGATGCTGTCTCGCTGAGTCCGGTGTAGCGTTTGGCACGAGTGTCGGCGATGCGAACGTCGACTGTTCCGAGTTCGGTACCGTTCTCGTCACTGACGGTGACCGTGGTTTCGTTGTACGGACCTGGGTCACCGATGAGGAGGCCGGGGAAGAACACGACGACGACGGTGGCGGCGGCAACGGCCGCGAGCACGGCGGCGGCGACGGCCCGGCGGGTGTTCATGGGTGAGTGTACGTGTTGGTCGGGGTAAGCGTTCCGTCCGAGAGAGAAAGCGTTATTCCGACGGGTAGGTATCTTTCGAATAGAGGGTTCGTGGTCTAGTTGGTTATGACGCGGCCTTTACAAGGCCGAGGCCGGCGGTTCGAACCCGCCCGAACCCATACATTCTGTGAGGAACGGACGCGACGAGCGAATGCAGACGTGAGGGCTGTTCGAACGAGAGAAGACGCAGCGCGAGCGAAGCGAGCGACCGTCTTCACGTGGTTCGAACCCGCCCGAACCCA
>JAZKTK010000068.1:0-15970 GCA_036625595.1 Haloarculaceae archaeon
AGGGCGAGAGCAAACCCTCTCGTGTCGACAAGTATGCGTGCAACTCTGCCAGAACACTCATCACGTCGGCTCTCTCTACAGGGAGTGTGTTCCACGTATCGACGACCGACCGGGTCACCGGGATGGTGCGATGAGCGACGAACCGACGGGCTCGGGTGTACAAGACCTGTCGCGGCGAGACCTGCTGAAACTCGCAGCGGGAGCCGGCGCAATCGGTGTGAGTGGTGCAGCCGGCTGGCAACTCCTGCAGAGTGGGCCGGACGCACCGACAGAGACGCTACCGCCCGACGAAACCCGAGAACTCGCGGAGACGTACGCGCCGGAGCTGTATTTCGACAGCCACGAGAAGTGGTTCCCGACGGACCCGCGGCCGTACGAGAGCGAGCGCGACGGGGAGACAATCGTCGACGGCTTTACCGCGCTCAACGATTACACAGAAGCGGCCGAGAGCAGCGAGCACCCGCCAAATCCAGCAGTGTTCTACAACGCGGTCGCCTATGAGGAGTCACCCCTTGCAGTCATCCAGTTCTGGATGTACTCGTCGTTCGACCAGTTCACGACGAACTTTCACTGGCACGACTGGGAAGTACTCCACGTCTTTCACGACCGGGAGACGGAACGACCACAGCTGTACGTCGCCAGCGCCCACGGGCGGTCGGTGCCGAACAACGAGTTTCTGGACCCAGACTCGTCGACCCAGCCGCGCATCCTCTCGGAGTTGGCTTCACACTCCAGTGGTCTCTCGCTCAACGAGCGCGCAGACAGCTTCCAGCGCCTCTCGTTCGGCGACACTATCGCCGACATCACAAACCTCACTGTCAACGGACTCGAATCGATCGGCGAACTCCCGATTGCGTACGGCCTGCCCCGTGACGAATCCTTCGCGCTTCCATACTCGATTCCAGAACTCGATGGAAAACCGGTGTACGAGGACGACCGTCTGCCCGCCGTCGGACCGGACTCGCTCGTCGACGAATCGCTGACCGTCAGCGACGGTAGCCAACTTCTCTCACCGCCATCCGACCTGCCCGAACGAGAGACTGGACACTTATTTTCCGTCGAGGGCAGTGGAGACGTGACGTACGAACTGCTGCCGACGACGGAGCTAGAGCACATCAGCGAGTTCACCGGGCCGCAGTTGAGCTTCGAGTTCAGTATCCCGGAGTACGCCGAAGACCGGATTGCCAACCACATCACGACGGCCGGCACGCCGTGGAAGGACGAACGCTACGAGAATCCGGCGTCGGACATCACAGAACCCGTCCACAGGGCGGAACTGGCCGACCGCTACGACGCCATCGCGGAGCCGAGCGGCGTCAGCCGCCTCGTCGCGGCCGTCGGACAGACCGTGCAAGACACCGATGCGCCCGACGGCGAAGGAGTGACGACCGAAGAATCGACCGTCGAGACCGTCGCGCTCGTCGAGAGCGAACCGACGGCAGTCCCCTCGTTCAACGGCGTTGTCGTCGCCCAGGGATTGCCAGACGGAGACCACCGACTGACAGTCAACGGTCCCGGCTACGCCCCACACAGCGAACGGGTCACCGTCGAGCGGGACGGACCGCCGACAGTCGCAGGAGCCGACGGGACGATTGCGCTCCCAGCCAAGGAGAACGCGGTAAAGCTCGGTGTCGACACCGAGGGAACCGACGCCGACCTGGAAACGCTGGCCGTCGAAGACGACTTCGGCGGCCGCCTCTACGACGCCCCCCTCGACGGGCCGGACGCGGTGTACGTCGACCGGAACGGGGCCTACACGACAGAAGTCGTCGACAGCGACGGCGAACGAGGAGCGTTCCGCGTCAATCCCGGCGAAGAGCAGTCACGAACCATCGAACGGCCAGACACCGGCGCGGCGTCGCTGGCATCATTCGTGGCCGACGTATCCAGTGAGACTGCAAACAGTGTGCGCGAGGCTGCCGAACTGGAGGGGGACAGTGACGACGATGACGACGACCGGCAGGGCCGACAGCCAGACGCGCCCGGCGTCAAGGGACTCGCGCAGGCACTGGAGGCTGCCAGCGACGCGGCCGCGCGGGCCGCAGAGCACGCACAGAAAGGCGACGGGCGCGGGACCGACCAGCGACTCGAAACAGCGCGTGCGCGACTCGCAGACGCCGCCGATCGACTCGCCGAGGCACGCGGTGACCTCCCGGCGACGGTCGGCAACGCCGTCGAGAAGCGTCTCGAACAGGGGACACGCCGTGCGGACCAGGCGCGCGAATCCGAGAAGCTCTGAGGCGAGCGGCCCAGTCGAAGTCGTTTAGCCCGTCACTGTCCCACAGTCGGGTATGAGCGCACGCGAGGAGTTCGACACCTGGGCGGCCGACGGCCGAGACAAGGGGATGGAGGAACGGCACTGGCACACCGCAAAGTACGCGCTGGCCCGAATGCCAGTCGAGGCGGGCGACACCGTCCTCGACCTGGGAACCGGGTCGGGCTACGTACTCCGGGCACTGCGGGAAACCGCCGACATCGGCCGCGGCTACGGCCTCGACGCCTCCCCGGAGATGCTACGGAATGCCCGGTCGTACACCGACGACTCCAGCGTCGGATTTCTTCGCGGGGATTTCGACGCGCTACCGTTGGCCACTGACAGCGTCGATCACGTCTTCTCGATGGAGGCGTTTTATTATGCGACCAACCCCCGACACACGCTCGAAGAGATTCGGCGGATTCTCCGGCCCGGTGGGACATTCTACTGTGCGGTGAACTACTACGAGGAGAGCGAGCACACCCACGAGTGGCAGGAGATGATTGCCATCGAGATGACGCTGTGGAATCGCTCGGAGTACCGCCGGGCGTTCCGCGACGCCGGGCTGGTCGTCGCCGAACAGGACGAGATTCCCGACCGCGAGGTGGAGATTCCGCCCGAAGAAGAGTTCCCGACGGAGGACTGGGAGAATCGTGAGGCGATGGTCGACCGCTACCGGACCCACGGGACGCTTCTCACGGTCGGTGTCGCACCGGCATAACAGCGTTCGAGGACCACGCGGTATCGACGGTGGCACAACTTTTTATCTAAGTGGGCGAGTATTTTATGTTGATGAGTTCCGGTCTCGAGCCCACGATTACGCTCACTGATGAAGGGGAGTGGTGGGTAGCGAAAGATACCGAAACGGGAGTTACGTCACAGGGGAAGACTCGGCAGGCGGCACTCGATAACCTCGATGAAGCGCTGGCAGGCTACCACGGAGAGGGGGACACACCAACTACCGAGGAACTCCGAGAAGCAGGTATCGACCCCGAAAATAACGACCCGGGTTCGCTCGACGATTCCACGATTTTCGAATAACTGAAACGGGGTCTACATAGATGTCTCGCGGCCCTTTTTCTGGAATAGAAGTGGTGAAAGTGATGGTCAACAGCGGCATCTACGAGTGGGTTCGGACGAACGGTGACCACGCGATTCTTCGATGGGAGCCGCCCGAAGACCACAATGCCGATGCACGGACTGTTCCCGTTCCGCTTCACGACGAGGTGAGTACGGGAACGCTGCACGATATCGCCGCACAGGCAGGAGCGAAGGATTTCGATGAGTTCTGTGATTGGATAGAACGAAATCGGTGATAAGCGAACTCAGCGGAGGCCGCGAGCGCGTTCATCGCGCGAGTCGGGGAAGGGCAGGACTGCTGTTGCTGTGCAGTGCGGTTGTGGTAGAAGCTACGATAGCACCTGCGAGCGGCCTACCGGCCGCGAGCAGCCTTTTTCACTATGTTTTTGTAAGGAGTGGTCCGCTGCGCCGCGAAGCGGCGCGCGAGACCCGACGCAACAAAAAGTAGTCTTTATTTGCCGCGACCCTGACCGCCGTGAACGCTCGGGCGGGTGTGCTCGGTGCCTTTGCCCTTGGAGCCGAGTCCGCGGTTCTGCTTGCCGGCACTGGTGAGACCACGCAGCGACCGGTTCTTGTGGGTGTCGTCGCAGATCCAGTTGAGGTCGTCGTCGTTCTCGATAGCCGGGTGCTCCGGGTCCACGAGAATCACTTCGTGCCACTTCTGGCGACCGTCTTCCCCGACCCAGTAGCTGTTGAGGACGCGGAGGTTCGGGTAGACGCGTGCACAGCGCTCTTCGGCGACGCGCTTGATGTCCTTCCGGCGGGTGATGCGGGTCACACCCTGGCGCTTGGAGCGCCGGCCGGCTTTGTGGCGCTTTTTGCGTGCGCTGCCTTTGCGAACGCTCACGCGGGCGACCACGATACCCTGTTTTGCTTTGTAGCCCAGCGAGCGGGCACGGTCCAGACGCGTCGGGTGGTCGATGCGCTCGACCGCACCCTGGTCGCGCCAGTCTTGCATTCGTTGCCACTGCAGTTCCGCCAGCTTGCCGTCGTCCGGGTCCTTCCAGGCGTCCCGGATGTGTGAGTAGAAGCTTTCTGCCATGTGTATCACCACGGGCGTTGTGTGGTTCAACTCCAGGCGACAGAACGGGAACGGCTGCGCCGTCTTTCCGTCGCCGCCCGAGGTCCGTCGGACCTCGCCGAAGTCACATCCCGACCTGCACAGGCAGGTGCCCGCTGGTGCCCGTCGTCCAGCGAGATACCGGTTGTTCCCTGTCGGCGGTAAAAAGGACTTCGAACCATCTCCGGCTCGCGACTGAAAGCGACCACGGCTGACTTACCGCGACAGACCAACACTCAGATGATGAGTGCGAGGGAGTGGCTCCAGCGCCGACAGGTCACCGTCTACGCTGTGAGCGTGCTCCTGGCGGTCGGGTTCGCCGTCGGCACACCCTGGACAGCGCCGTTCTTCGAGGCGATTATCAATCCCGTGCTTGCCGTGTTGCTGTACGTGACGTTCCTCGAAATCCCGTTCGTCCGCCTGCGCCGTGCCTTCACGAACGGGCGGTTCATGGCCGGCGCGCTCGGGATGAACTTTCTCGTCGTCCCGGTGGTCGTCTACGGCCTGACCCGCGCGTTGCCACCCAAATCAGTCATCCTCGTCGGCGTCTTCATGGTGTTGCTGACGCCGTGTATCGACTACGTCATCGCCTTTACCGAGCTCGCCGGCGGGAACGCCGAACAGATTACTGCGGCGACGCCGGCCCTGATGCTCCTCCAGTTGCTCCTGCTGCCGGTCTACCTCTGGTTGTTCATGGGCGGACAGATTGCCGACGCCGTCGAGCCGGGGCCGTTCCTGGAGGCGTTCCTGTTTCTCATTGCCATCCCACTGACGCTCGCCTGGCTGACCGAACTGTGGGCCGAACGGTCGTCAACCGGCGACCGGTGGCAGGAGACGATGGGACTGCTGCCGGTCCCGATGATGGGAGCGACGCTGCTGGTCGTCATCGCCTCACAACTCCCCCGCGTGCAGGATTCGATTGGCCAGCTCGCCGTCGTCGTCCCGGTGTACGTCGCCTTCCTCGTCGTGATGCCGTTGCTCGGCCGGACTGCGGCCGGACTGCTCGGAATGGACACCGGCGCGAGCCGCGCACTCGTATTTACGTCGGTTACGCGGAACTCGCTGGTCGTACTGCCGCTGGCGCTCGCACTGCCGGCGGGGTATGAACTGGTCCCGGCGGTGGTCGTCACGCAGACACTCGTCGAACTCACCGGAATGGTCGTTCTCACCCGTGTGGTCCCGAAGTGGCTCGTCCCGGACACACCAGCGCAGCCATCCCTATCGGATTCCACGCAAGACGACTGACGGTTGTCCCCAGACGAGTGATACCGCTGGCCCGGTCCTGTCCCGCGTTTCATCACTCCGCAAAGATGGCGCCGAGTTCGTCGGTTTCCCCGGAGACCAGCCGCGTCGACGCACAGACCAGTTCGACAGCGGCCAGACGCTTACTCGTCCCCGGCCGCGTCGCAGTCGTTGCGTTCGACCCGAAACGCGCCCCCGCAATCGCCACAGCGGTACTGGTCTGGGTCGGTAACGAGTTTCGACTGGCGGTATCGGGCGAGTCGAGCGCCACAGTCGGTGCAGACTACCCACCACTCCGGCGGGACGAAGCGGTCACAGTGGACGTGGGTGTGCAGGCGCTCGGCCAGTTGTCGAAAGCGCTCACCGTGGCTCGCGTCGCCGTGTTCGTTGAGCAGGTGGACGTGAATCAGTTCGTGGCGAATCGTCGCGGCCATCGCCGCCCATCCCCGGTTCTCGAAGTGAGCCCAGGTGAGTGCGACCGATACCGGGTCGCCGTCGCGGTACTTGACCGCCCCCGCACGGCGCTTGGCGCGGGTGCTCACCTCCCAGGTGAGGTCGCTCACGCTGGCCGAGAGGCCGTACTCGGCGACCACCTCCCGAGCGTAGACGCGCGCGACTGCCAGTAACTCCTCGTGGGAACAACTCTCGTCGAGCGAATACCAGTCTACGTCGACGCGCGTCGGGCCGTCACTGTCACCGTGTGAAGAGGCTGGCATCGAACGAACAGACGGTACTCACCCCACCTACTTGCCCGCTTCGCTGTACCGGGTAAACGACCGAGTTCCGAGCGGTAACGGACGCTGCAGACGACCAGCACGTACTCAGCACACAGCTAGTCGCAAGGTGGGTATTTCTTAAGTGTCAGGCGTGTCATGTTAGTCCAATGAGCATCGATTCATGACTACCTCTACTGAGAGGACCACCGTGCTGTACGTCGACGGGGATGCAAATCGTGCTGACACAGCTGCGGTGAGTCTCGAACGCGCCGACGAACGGATAACCGTTCAGACCGCGACAGATGCCGGCACCGGGGTAGAAGTGCTGGCAGATGCCGACATCGACTGTGTCGTCTCTGCATACGAACTGCCGGGACAGAACGGAATCGAGTTTCTCGAAGCGGTCCGCGAGGAGCACCCGGACCTCCCGTTTATTCTCCGGACAGACGCCGGCTCGGAGCGCGTCGCAAGCGCGGCTATCTCGGCAGGTGTCACCGACTACATCCGAACGGAGCGTGGAACCGCACAGTCCGCGTCACTGGCAGACCGTATCCGAGAGGCCGTCTCGTCCCGCCAGTCGGCGGGCGACAGCGAGCAGAGCCGGCATCGACTCGAACAGGTTCTGAAAACGGTTCCCTCGTGTGTCGTCCAACTCGACCGAGAGGGACGGTTCATCTTCGCCAACGAGCGTGCCGTCGAAGTGCTCGGGTTGGAGCGAGCGGAGCTAACGGACAGGACGTACAACGACCCCGAGTGGAATATCAGGGACCTGGATGGCAATCCTATTCCCGACGAGCAACTCCCGTTCCAGCGGGTGCGAACGTCGGGTAAGCCACTGTACGGATTCCGGCACACAATCGAGTGGCCCGACGGGACAGAGAAGAAACTGCTGGTGAACGGCACGCCGCTGTTCGATAGCCAGGGAGCCGTCGAGAGCGTCGTCTGCTCCCTGACAGACATCACTGCACGCGTCGAACGCGAGTCGCGTCTCGAAGAGACCACTGCTCGACTCGAAGCGCTCTTCGAGAACTCGCCCGATATGATCAACGTCCACGACGCAGACGGGAATATCATCGACCCCAACCGGCAACTCTGCGAAGCAACGGGCTACAGCCGAGAAGAGCTCACCGACATGAAAGTGTGGGACCTTGACCAGACAGTCGACCCAGCAGACATCACCGACATCTGGGAAGAGATGGCAATCGGCGCTCGACACAAGTTCGAGGGCGTCTATCGCCATCGGGACGGCACCACGTTCCCGGTCGAGGTTCATATCAGACGGCTCGACCTGGATGGCGGAAACCGCTTCGTGGTCATCAGCCGGGATATCTCCGAGCGAGAGCAACGCGAACAGGAACTCCAACAGGAACGGGACCGGTTTCGGGCGGTCTTCGAGAAGTCGTTCGATTCGATGGTCATCGCCAACGACGACGGGGAGTATATCGAGGCAAACGAGAGCGCGACCGAGCTGTTCGGTCTCGAACGAGACGAGTTGCTCGGACGCTCCATCGAGGAGTTTGCACCCGCGGACTTCGAGTACGAGCAAGCGTGGGGGAACTTCCAGAAGTCCGAACAGCAGCGGGGGACGTTCCCGCTGATACGGGCCGACGGGACGGAGCGAACCGTCGAATACGCTGCGACGATGAACGTTACCCCCGGACAGCACCTCTCAGTGCTCCGGGACATCACTGACCGGGAGAAACGCGAGCGGGAACTCGAACGGCAGAACGAACGACTCGAGGAGTTCGCCAGCGTCGTCTCTCACGACCTCCGCAATCCGTTAAACGTCGCTGCGGCGCGACTGGAACTCGCACACGAAGAGTGCAACAGCGAGCACCACGCAGCTATCGAGCGTGCACACGACCGGATGGAGGCGTTGATAGACGACCTCCTCACGCTCGCACGTCACGGAGAGACGCCGGCTGATATCGGTTCAGTCGACCTCGCGGAACTCGTCGAGAGTTGCTGGCAGACCGTCGAGACGAACGACGCGACACTCGTCACTGATATCGACCGAACGATTCGCGCCGACGAGAGGCAGCTTCGACAACTGTTTGAAAATCTCGTGCGCAACGCAATCGAACACGGCGGCGATGGTGTAACCGTCACTGTCGGCACACTGGACGACGGGTTCTACGTCGAGGATGACGGCCCCGGCATCCCGCCCGACGACTTCGATGACGTATTCGATACCAGCTATTCGACGAGTCAGGACGGTACCGGCTTTGGCTTGAGTATCGTAAAACAAATTGTCGAAGCCCACGGGTGGGAGATTCGCGTTACCGAGGGCGCCGAGGGTGGCGCCCGGTTCGAGATTGTCGGCGTCGAATTCGAAACGGCGTAGGTTGAAAAGTGTCGCCGGACTGTGTCACAGCGACACAGCAGTCACTCAGAACGTGATGACTTCGTACTCGTCGGCGACCAGCGAGCGGATGCTCGGGTGGCCGTCGTGGTCGTCCAGCGTCACGACGCCAGCGTCGTCGACGGCGTCTTCGACCCCGAACGCACCGGCACAGAAGTCACAAACCGACGTGTCATCGCGGACAGTCTGGTAGAGGTCGTGGTAGTCGCTGTCCTCGGCTTCGAGTTCCGGAATCCACTGCGTTCCGGCACCGTCGAAGATGAGTTCGACATCGTCACCGTCGGTCTCTGCGAACTCCTTGGCTGTTTCGAGACCGTTGACGAGACGGCCCGTATCTGCGTGCGATTCCGTTCCTGCGAGAATGACGACTGCTGCGTTTACCATTGCAACCGAACGGGGAGGTCTCGGGGCCAAAACTCCGGGCGAACGCTCGGGTAACACGGTGACACGGGTGTAACGTGTCTGTCGGCCAGTCAGTGCTGGTGGTGGCCGTCACCGCCGCGAGTGAACTGCCCGGAAAATGCCCGCTGGACGACTTCCGTGAGTGCGGGATGGATGTGGACGGCGGTCCGGATGTCCCGAACTGTTCCGGTGCCAGATTTCATCGCGACGACGACTTCCTGAATCAGCGTCGAAGCGTCTGGCCCGACGATGTGACAGCCGAGTATCTCACCCTGCGGGTCGATGAGCACCTTGACGAACCCGTCGGCTTGCATCGCGCCACCGCGGGCAGTATCCTCGTAGCTGTAAGTGTTCGTCGCGTACTCGCGGTCCGCAGCGCGGAGTTCTTCCTCACGAGCACCGACCCCTGCGACCTCGGGTGATGCGAAGACGGCAAACGGCATTGCGCTGTAGTCGACTGGTTCGAGGTCGTCACCGAAGATGTTCCGTGCTGCCGTCCTGGCCTCGTGGTTCGCACTGTGTTTCAGCAGGTACTCGCCGACGATGTCCCCCAGTGCCCAGACGCCCTCGGCATCCGTCCGGAGATACTCGTCGGTCTCGATGAAGCCACGGTCGTCCGTCTCGACGTCCGTCACGTCGAGATTCAGCGTATCGGCGTTCGACACCCGACCGGCGGCGACGAGTAACTCGTCACCGGTCGCAGTGACGGCGTCGCCCTCGACGATTCCCGGGTCGTCACCGTACTCGTAGGGCCGGGCCTCGACGGTAATCTGCCCGTCCGCTTCGGTGACTGACGTAGCCGTGTGGCCAGTGTGGACAGTAAATCGTTCGCTGTATCTGTCGGTGAAGGCCTCGGCGACTTCCTCGTCGGCTTCAGGGAGGAGATGCGGCCGCCGGCCAACGATGGTTACGTCGCTCCCGAACGTTCCGAAGAAGTGGCCCAGTTCGGCGGCGATGTACCCCCCACCGACAATGATGAGGTGGTCTGGTGTCGTCTCTAGCTGGAGCGCGTCCGTGCTCGTCAGGTAGTCGACCGACTCGATGCCATCAATTGGGGGAATCGAGGGTCGCGACCCGGCAGCGATGAGAATCGTCTCGGCGCGAAGGCGAGCACCGTCGTCGTCCCCGCCGGAGATCTCGACGGTCCGCTCGTCGACGAAACTGGCCTCGCCCTCGAAGAGGTCGTGGCGCGACGATGACCGCAGGCCGTTCCGTATCGATTCGGCATCCTCGGACACTTCCTCGTTGACCGTACGAACAATGTCGGCAAAATCCACGCTGTCGACCGTCACGTCGATGTTGAACTCGTCAGCGCGTTCGACCGTTTCGAGCACGTCAGCGTGATACAGGAGGTGTTTCGACGGGATACAGCCGCGGTTGAGACAGGTCCCGCCCAGCGGTCCCTTCTCGACGATGGCGACGGACTGACCCTGGTTTGCCGCGACATTCGCGACGTCGAGGCCGGAGCCCGAGCCGATGACCAGAAAGTCGAATTCTTGCATACCACCGTTTCGACGCCCAGTTTAAAGAACGTACAGTCACTCACGGGTACTGTCACTCGCTCGGCCGGCTCTCGGTCACCAGTCCGTCGAGTTCGTTCGCCTGGCTGATTGCGTCGATGACCTTGCTCGCCAGCACCTCGATATCGTCGGCGTAGGTCTGTGTCGTGTCGGTCATCGCGTCGACGCTCTCGGAGGTCTCGATGGCGCTCGCCGCGATCTCGTCCAGGTCGCCGACGGTATCGGTGATCGACGCCGTCGCACTCGCGGTCTTGTCGTCGACGGACTCGATGTGGTCGATGGTGTCTGCGGTTTCCTCGCGGACGTCCGCGACGATGGTCTCGATGCTCGCTGCCTGGTCCTGGGCCTGCTCTGCGAGACTCTTGACCTCGTCGGCGACGACCGCGAATCCCTCGCCGTCTTCGCCGACGCGGGCTGCCTCGATGGATGCGTTGAGCGCGAGCATGTTCGTCTGCTCGGCGATGTCGTTGATTGCGGCCGTAATCTCGTCTATCTCCGTCATGGTTTCGCGCAGCGCCTCTAGCTCCTCGCAGGCGATTGCTGCAGCCTCCCGTGCCTCTGTCACCTCGTCGTGGGCATCGTGGGCCGACGACTGCGCCGTCTCGGCGAGCTGTGCCGTCTCGGAACTCGATTCGTTAGCCGTGGCGGCGTTTCGCGACAGCGACGCGATTGCGTCGCTTGATTTGCTGAGTTCCGACCCGATAACCGAGAGCAGTCGGGAGTGTTCACTTGCAAGCACGTCGAGGCGGTCGGCCATACCGTCATCTATCTGTCCATTCCTGTCTTCGTTTTCGACTGGTTCGGTATTCATCTCGTGTCACCTCGTCTGATTGCGCTGGCGTTCGAGTCGGGACGAGCAGCGTTTGGCCCGGGTAACGCACACCTCAGTCGCTCTTTTTCGTACCGGGTGTGACTGTCTATCAGTGATGTCCGACGACGAACATTCGTGCAAGTGCGGTGCAACGTTCGATACCCTCGACGAGTTGAAAGACCACGCCGAGGAGAACCACCCAGACCTCCACGAGGAAAAGTTCGAGTAGGACCCGAGCGACTGCGACCGACGGTTTCTCGTCGCGAGCGACGGTGCTGGCGACCCATCACTCACACCTGCGCGTCCTCGAAGGCGTACTGGACGGCCTTGTTCAGCGTCGGGTGCGCGTGGATGATTCCAGTCACGTCGTCGACGGTCCCGCCGGCCGACCGCATCGCGACGACGACCTCGTGAATCATCGTCGACGCCTCGTAACCGAGCATGTGACAGCCGAGAATCTCGCCGTCAGGCGCGGCCAGCACCTTCACGAACCCGTGTTCGAGTTTTTTCGCCCGACCCATCGGCGTCTCCGGAAGCGACTGTCGGCCGACGACGTACTCCGTGTCGCTGTCCTGGAGGTCCTGTTCGGTCTTGCCGACGCCGGACATCTGCGGTTCGGTGAAAATCGCGTGTGGCATCGCACTGAAGTCAGCTGTGCTGTCCCCGCCGTAAACGACGTTGTCGATGGTGACCTGCGTCTCGTAGTCGCCGGAGTGTTTGAACATCTGGTTGCCAGCGATATCGCCCTGTGCCCAGACACCCTCGGCGTTCGTTTCGAGGCGGTCGTTGGTGACGATGAAACCCTTGTCGTCGGTTTCGATGCCCGCAGCCTCGACGTCGAGCGTGTCGGTATTGGGGCGGCGGCCCAGTGCGACGAGCAGTTCGTCGCCGGTGACGACCGTCTCCCCGCCGGCTTCGGTCTCGGTGTGGACAGCTATCTCACCGTCGCGCGCTTCGACGGCCGTCGCCCGGTGGCCGGTGTACACGTCGTGGCGCTCGTTCGCAATTTCCGTGAACGCCTCCGAGAGGTCGTCGTCCTCGCGGGGAACTAGCGTGTCCATCATCTCGACGATAGTCACGTCCGTCCCGAGCGCCTCGAAGAAGTAGCCCAGTTCGACCGCGATGTACCCGCCGCCCATGATGACGAGGCTGTCGGGTTGCTCGCGGAGGTAGAGCGCCTCCTGGCTGGTGAGGTAGTCCACCTCGTCGAGACCGCCGATTGGCGGCACGAGCGGGCGCGAACCGGCGGCGACGACCACCTTCTCGGCGCTGATTTGCTCGCCATCGACCTCGACGGTCCGCTCGTCGACGAAGACCGCTTCGTCCTTGTAGAGCGTGAGGTTGTCCTTCTCGCGGTAGCGCTGTTCCATCCCCTCTGCGATTGGGCCGAGCGTCTCGGCCATGTCGTCGACGACACTGGCGAAGTCCACACCAGCCAGCGTGGCGTCGACGTGGAACCGCTCGGCGTTGCGGACGTTATCAGCGGCCACCGCAGCCTGGATGACCATCTTCGAGGGGTTACAGCCCCGGTTCAGGCAAGTCCCGCCCAGCGGTCCCTTCTCGACGAGCGCGGTATCGAGGCCGGCGTCTGCCGCGGCCGCCGCGACGTTGTTCCCGGTGCCGCCACCGACGACGAGAACGTCGTACTGAGTCATCGGCCGTCCCCCTCGAGGCCCCAGTCGACCATCGCCTCGATGACCGGACCGAGCGTTTCACCCCGCTCCGAGACGGCGTACTCCACGCGAACCGGCTGGTCGTCCAGTAGCTCTCGGGTGACCAGTCCCGCGTCTTCGAGGTCCGAGAGGCTCTCCGAGAGCATCTTCGAAGAGATACCGTCGGTCCGCTCTTTGAGCGCGCTGAATCCGAGCGGCCCGTCCTGGAACAGATAGAACAGCAACACCGGGTGCCACTTGCGGCCCACGATGTCGCGCGTCGCGTGCAGTGCCGTCTCGGCATCCGCGAACAGCGGTATCTCGACTGCTCGTTGTTCGTCCGCCCACGCAGTTTTCGTGTGTTGTTCAGAGCTCATTGGCTAGCTAAACGAACACAGTACACCCCTCTTAACGTAGCTCTGACTGGCAACCCCGTTCCACGTCCCCGACAGATATTTATAACGGCGTCAGCCGTCGTCCGGTTTCGCACCCTCGAACTGTTCCCAGAACACTGAATCGAGGCGTTCGTCGTGGTCGGCGTCGAGATAGTCCTGTTTCGTGAGGTTGGCCTGCTCGATGAGTGCGGCGGCCTCACCAGCCCAGACGTAAAATCCGGTCAGCGTCTCCTTTCGCATCTCCTGCAGGTCGACGGAATGGAACACGGTGACGAAGCCGCCACCCTCGCGGTTGAGTTCCGATTTCGTCAGCAGCCCCAGGTCGACGAGTTTGTTGAGATACGACCGAATCGTGCTCTCGTCGTAATCGAGTTGCGCCGCCACCTCCCCCGCCGAGAGCGGCCCCTCACCGATGACACACAGACAGATATCAAGTCCCGCTTTCGGGAGTCCGAACGCTTCCAGCAACACCTCTCGGAGGTCCGGCGGCTGGACGTCCATCGCCGCATCGGTGACCCGCTCCATCGATTCGCCGTGGCAGGTCATCCCACCCTCGCAGTCCTGCATCGAGAGAACGACGTTCCGGCAGTCCGTACAGCGGTAGATAGCGTACGGACGGTCAGACAGCTCCTCGCTCTCGTGGTCGCTAGAGCGGAACGCCGTCGCGTTGTCGCTGTTTTCCTTGCTCATAGTTCGCTGCGCGTAGTTTTCCTCCGGTCTTCCTTGCTAAAGAAACTTCGTGCTGATTGATTCACTCGTCGTCAGTGTCGACGATGACTGGTCCACACTCGATGTCGAGTTCGAGGAACTCGCGGCCAGTCACCGTCGGTCGATATCCGTCCCCAGCTGGGGCGAGAAACTCACACGACTCCAGTTCCGCCAGCCGGTCACTGACTGCGGTCGTTGCACGTCCGAGTGTGTCTGCGACCGCCGCCGCGCTGACTGGCTCTCCGGTCCTGTCGTAGCGGTCGACGACCGCTGCGAGCACCCGGCAGTTGGCCTCGTCCATCGGTCGTCCGTGACCGTTTGCTGGTGACACGATACTCTCCTGTATTTACACCACGCCTGCCCCGAGAACGCCCCCGAGGACGGCTCCGTAAATCAGGTGAAAGAGCATGAAGGCTCCGACCTGTTTCGGTTCCGGGTCCAGTGCGAGCACGACGTTCATCCAGAAGGCGGCAGCGCCGACGAACAGGACGAACCCGTACGCGAGACCTGCACCCAGTATGGTCACGAGAGTCGTGTCGCCCAGGCCAGCAACAGGCAATGCGACCGCCAGCACGACGCCTGCGACGACGCCATAGAACATGTGCAGCGCCATTCCCTGCATCATGTACGACTCCGGTCCCTCGTCGCCGACGTACTTCGACCAGAACAGCGCCGTCGGTGGCGGGGAGTCGTCCCCCAGCGCCATCATGAAGACGGTCATCACGATTGTCGCGACTAGTCCACCGACGAATCCGCCGAGCAGTGTTATTTCGACCATGTGTCTCACCAGAGTCACCCGGTCGCCCGAGTCGCTCTACAGCGTCAGACGCGGTGACACGGATAACCGTTTGCTGAGCCGAGAGAAAGTCGGTAACAAACTGGTAACTGCTGGGGAGAGCGTGAGAGACAGGTAACCCAGTTACCCGACCGTTGGCCGAGATTGATACTACCGCCCGCACATCTGTGGACCATGCTATCAGAAGGGGTAGACGCGCCAGCCTTTCGACTCCCCGGGACAGAGGATGCGAGCGAGGACTTCCGGGAGTACAGTCTCGACGACGTGCTGGCGGCTGGACCAGTGTTGCTGAACTTCTACCTGTTCGATTTCAATCCGCAATGCACCGGCCATCTCTGTACGCTCCACGACGCGGGATGGTTCGAGTTCGACGAGCGACTGACCGTCTTCGGCATCTCGACGGACCGCACGTTCAGCCACTCGGCGTTCGCCAAACAGGAAGGGTTGCAGTTCCCGCTGCTCTCTGACAGTGACGGGACCGTCGCCGAGCAGTACGGCGTCCTCTACGACGAGTTTCAGGGACACAAGCGAATCGCCAAACGCGCCGTGTTCCTCGTCGACACCGACGGCGTCGTCCAGTACGCCTGGAGCACCGAGGACCCGACCGACCAGCCGGACTGGCAGGCCGTCCGCGACGCCGTCGACGCCCTCGAAGCGCCCGCCTGATGTTACCGTTCGACCAGTTCGACCAGATACTCGCCGTCGAACGCGCCACCGTATGGAACGTCGAGACGGTCGTAGACAACGCTCGGAATCGCGATATCCGCGAGTACCAGCGAACAGTCCAGTCCCGCAAGTCCGGTCTTCGGGAGCGCGAGCGTGACCACACAGTCAGCGTCGACAGCAATTCCGGGCTCCTCGCCGGTCGTCGCGTCCCTGCCCGTGGGCACGTCGAGCGACACAACCGTGCCACGGTCTGGAATCGCCTCGACCAGTTCTGCCGCAGTGCCCCGGAGTGGCCCACCGAGGCCG